>JAPYUM010000113.1 GCA_029940535.1 Vicinamibacterales bacterium | reverse complement strand
CGGGTGGTTGCTCATCGGCCCACTCTGCCACTCGCGAGCTCAACTTGACAGAGTCCTCCGAATTCCCAAACGGTCCCCCAGAGACCGTCTTCGACGGCCTCCAGAGAACGCGTAAGACGCTGACCAATTAGCGGTTAGGGTTGGTACGCCCGGCAGGGCTCGAACCTGCGACCCTCGGCTTAGAAGGCCGATGCTCTATCCAGCTGAGCTACGGGCGCGTGCTTTATTTTGTTGATCTTACAAGGACCGGTCGGGTACTGCCACCGGTACTGCCGCCTTTCCTCCGTTGCAACTTCTCCACCTGCCCGACCGCGACCTGGAGCGGCGACGGAGATGGCGAGGCGACCGAAGCAGAGGGTGTCCTATGGGCTCGTGTGTCCGAAGCGACCCTGTCGAAGGAAATGGGCCACCTCTTCAGCCACATCGGCACGGTTCATGATGAAGGTGTGCGTGGCGGGGAGCACGATGAAATCCGCGGCACCGTCGAGTTTAGTCCGACCCACCCCGACTTTGCCATCATCTGGCCCCGGAATCAGCCATGACCCCAAGGGGCTCATACTCCGGTCGCCGGCGATGACCCCCACACTGAACCGTATCGGCGGTAGCTGACTCGCGATGCCCGCCGCATCCGTCCCCAGCCTCGTACCCGCGGGACCTAGAAAGGACCGAAGCAGCGGAGACTCGCTGAACGTGTCGACGATTTCACTCCCCTGGTTCGGCGGGCTCAACATCACCACACGCCCGCCATGCGGCTGCGGCTGCCGGGCAAGATAGACGCGGACGAGGACGCCGCCCATCGAGTGGGTAACGAAGTGCGCGGTGCCCGGGTGAGCCCCGCAGCACCGCCCGACTTCCGCCGCAAGAGAGTCAACCAGGGCCTCGATCGGTTCGGATGTCGACGGGTATCCGAACCTGACGACCCTGAACCCGTCACTCTCGAGTCGGCGGCCAAGAATCGCCATGGACGCTGGAGACCGCCCAAGACCGTGGACAAGGATGACCGCGTCTGCCCCCTCCGGAGGTGCCGAGGCACAGCCCGATAGAGCCGTGAGGCCACAACTCGCCAGGGCGAGCAGCATCTTGTTCATCTAGACCAGGAAACCTGCGCAAGGCTGAGCTACGGGCGCGGGCGGTGCTCAGTTGATCTTACAAGGACCGATGCTCGATCCATAATCACGGCGTCGTCCACTCCGTCCGAGGAGACTCGATGGACACGCTGCCCCAAGACCTCGGCGGCGCGTTTTCGCTGCTCCAATCCCCAGCGCCAGAATCAGGACGCGCGGGAGGTGCTCGCGGACTGGGCGCGCAGAGCGACCGGTTGAGTGGACTGCTCTCCACGCCGGAATTCTTTGACGTGTTCGGTCGCAGGCCGGCTCGAGCGCACCAAGAACACCGGCGGTCCAGGCCGGCCACGTTGAAGAAGGGACCGCCGGGCGGCACCGCGAACCGAGACCCGCCGACCGCCCGTCCAGCACCAACGCGCCGATCCTCGCCACCCCGCACACACCGACGACGGCGATCTCGGCCATCAGCACCCGGTTCAGATCACGCCACCTGCTCCCAGCATGACGATCGGCCACATCTTGACTCGCCTGGGTGCGGGGGGTACGCTCCCGGCTCGTACTCGAAAATCTGTCAATACGCGTGACAAACGCAGCGCCCGCGGCGATGCAAGGGGAAGCACATGGCCCGCATGATCTTGAACATCGGTTGCGTCGTTGTCTTGTTGGGCACGATTGCGTTCACGCAACAGACGGCCGATCCCGCGTCCGGCATGACCACGGCGGCCATCAAGTTTCTCGACAGCCTCACCGACGAGCAGGAACGGGCGGCACGGTTCCCCTTTGACGGCGAGGACCGGTTCGACTGGCATTTCATCCCGCGCGAGCGGAAGGGTGTGCCGCTGAAGACGATGACGACGACCCAGCGTTCAGCCGCCCTGGACCTGTTGCGGACGGCCCTGAGTGAGGATGGGTTCACCAAGGCGGAATCGATCCGCCAGCTCGAGCAGATTCTGTTCGAGCTCGAGGGCCGCGACATTCGCGACCCGGACCTGTATTTCTTCATGGTGTTCGGCGAGCCGACCGCGGGCGGCACCTGGGCCTGGCGCTACGAAGGGCACCATCTGTCGCACAACTGGACCATCGTCAACGGCTCGGCCGTCGCCGCGAGCCCACAGTTTTTCGGGACCAATCCGGCCGAGGTGCGTGACGGGCCGAAAAGGGGCCAGCGGGTCCTGGGCAGTGAAGAGGATCAGGCGCGTGCGTTGTTAGCGTCGCTGAATATGACTCAGAAAGCGAGCGCCATGTTGTCGGATGAGGCGCCACGCGACGTGCTCACGAGCAACGAGCGCGAGGTGGCCATGCTGGACGACCTCGGTGTGTCGCATGCGGACATGGACGCCAGCCAGCGCAGCGTGCTGTGGTCCATCATCGAGGAGTACGCCACGGCGCAGCCGGCCGCGGTGGCCGAGCGGCGGTTGGCGGAAGTCCGCACGGCGGGGCTCGACAACATCAAGTTCGGCTGGATGGGCGGAGCGGCACGGGGCGAGCCGCACTACTACCGGATTCAGGGACCGACGTTTCTCATCGAGTACGACAACACGCAGGGTCAAGCGAACCACGTGCACAGCGTCTGGCGGGACTTCAAGGGCGATTTCGGTCGCGATCTACTGGCGGCGCACTACGAGCAGTATTCGCACGGGCCGGTCAACGTAGAGGAGTAGCGCGGTGGCCGGGTCGGGTGACCCGCGCGGCTACGAGACGGGGGCGGGAGCCCCCTCCTCGATGGCTTTGAGGACGAGGAGGGTGCGGTCGTCCTGGCTGCCGAACGAGAACTTGCGGACGTCGTTCATGACGCGATCGCAGATGTCCTCGGCGGGTTCGGTTCGACAGGCTTCGAGCGTGGTCACCAGTCGTTCTCGTCCATAGTGCTCGTCGTGGGCGTCGCTCGATTCGACGATGCCGTCGGTATACAGCACGAACAGGTCGCCGACGTCGAGGGCCGCCACACCCTCGAAATACCGCGGGGACTCGAACATGCCCAGCGGGACCCCACCACTGCTTAGTTCCTCGACCTCGCCGTTCTCGCGCAACACGATCGGCGGCTGGTGGCCGGCGTTGACGTAGATCATCCGGCGGGAGGGCACGTCGAGCACGGCGTAGAACAACGTCACATACTTCCCCTCCTCCACCGAATCGTGGAAGAAGCGATTGGCGCGACGCATCACCGCTCGCGTCGCCAATTCCCGCCCGACCAGCGCATACATGGACGCCCGGATCGCCGAGACCAGCAGGGCGGCCCCGATGCCCTTGCCGACGACATCGGCAATGACGAGGCCCCAGCGGTCGTCCGGGAGCGGGATGAACTCGTAGTAGTCGCCGCCGACCTCGAACGACGCCTCGTTGACCCCGGCCACGTCGAACCCCTCCAACGGTGGAATCGTGCGCGGGATGAGATCTTCCATCACCTGCCGCGCCACCATCAGGTCACTGTCGATACGCCGCTTTTCGCGCACCTCCTCCTTGAGGCGAGCCCGCTCGATGGTGCCGGCTACCAGCGTGCCCAGCAGTTGGAGCATCTCGACCGCGCGCTCGTCGAAGGCCTTGGGTTGGGTCGAGTGCAGATCGATGGCACCCATCGTGGCGCCATGGGCGCCGACGACCGGCACGACGAGGCACGAGACGAACCCGAGACCGGCTGCGGCCGGGCCATCCGCGTCGCAGTTCGTCGCCACCGGCTCGCCGCGCTCTATCGCGCGCGCCACCGGTCCACTCTTCTCGATCGGATCTCGACGGCCCGGCGGTGGCCCCCCGTCGCCACGCCAGCGCCAATGCAGTACCCGGCGGTTCGACCGCCCGAGCACGTACACACCGGCAGCGTCGAAGGGCACCAACTGCCCCACCGCATCCAGCAAGCCGTTGAGACTGACGTCGACATCCCGCGACTCGGTCGACAAGCGATACGCGTCAACGACGACACGCACCGCGCGAAGCACCTCGGCGGTCACGGGCGACGGTGCCACGCGCGATTCGTCGGCGGGCGCCGGGGGGGAACTGGGCATCGCATCCCCATTCTATCGCGGCGATCGGGCCTCCCGTGGCGAAAGACCGGGGTCGCGCGGCAGTCGTGGACGGCCGCGACTCTGGCGGCTGGACGAAACCAAGGACCGCACATAGAATGAAAGCGCACGCTGTGGTGGGTGTAGCTCAATTGGTAGAGCGCCGGACTGTGGCTCCGGATGTTGCGGGTTCAATCCCCGTCACTCACCCCATCCTCAACAACACAATGACGCTCCGGCCGGTCTGAAGACCGGCGGCTACGGGCACGCACCGACGCGTGGGCGGCCTACAGCCCCCTATACCAATCCCGCAGCGCGCGGCCGATGGCGTGGGGCTGGTCTTCCTGCACGAAATGGAGCCCAGCGCCGATGTCCACGGCGGTCAACGCCTCGATGTGTTCTGTGCACCACGCCACCAGGTCGGCGCGAAGGATGGCGCCCGGCTGGGCGTAAAGCAACAACTTGGGCACGGTCGACTGTGTCAGCCAATCGCTGTAGTGCTGCACGAGTTCGACGACATCGGCCGGTTCCCCATCAATCGGAATCTCGTTGGGCCAGCGCCACACCGGCTTCCGCGTCGGCGGGTCGAGAAACGGGGCGCGGTAGGTGTCCATCTCCTCGGGGGTCAGGTCTCGCTGGACGGCGCCCGGCAGGATCTGCTCGACGAACACGTGTTTGTTGACGATCAGGTCCCACCCCACCTCGGGCGTGCGGATCTGCTGAAACAGCCCACGGACGCTGCCGGGCCACTCGTCCCAGGTCACGGGTCGCACGATGGCCTCCATAAACGCGACGCCTTTCACGTTGCTCTCGTGCCGGCAGGCGTAGTGAAACCCCAGCGCCGAGCCCCAGTCGTGCACGACCAGGGTGACCCGCTCGAGGCCCAACGCCTCGATGAAGCCGTCGACATACCGGACATGATCGACGAGTCGATACTCGAGGTCGGGCTTGTCTGACTGTCCCATGCCGACGAGATCGACCGCGATACACCGCGCGTCGGTCTCGAGGTGCGGCATGACGTTACGCCAGAGATACGACGACGTGGGGTTCCCGTGCAGGAACAGGACCGGGTCGCCGGCGCCCGCCTCCACGTAGTGCAGGCTGGAGCCGAGCACGTCGACAAACCGCGACGGGTAGGGCATGTCGGGGGAAATCGTGTCGTCGTTCGCGGGCCCGGTCACGTTCATCGGTGTCTCCTTCTTGTTTCCAGTTTGGTTCCGCCATCGTATCCGCCCCCTTCGACCCGCCGCTATAATCGCGGTGTCATCGCCCGCGCTCTGACCCGACAATCTCAGGAGCCGCCACCGGATGCCGTCCCGCGTACACCAGGTTATCGCCACCCACGGCTCGCTCGTCTTCCCCGGTGTCTACGACCCGCTCTCGGCCAAGATCGCGGAGCAGGCCGGGTTCCCGCTGGCGTTCGTCTCCGGGTATGCGGTCGCGGCGACCCTGATCGGTGAACCGGACATGGGGCTGCTGACGCAGACCGAGATTATCGAGCGGGCGAGACAGATCTGCCGATCCGTGGACATTCCAATTCTCGTGGACGCCGACACCGGCTACGGCAACGCGGTGAACGTCGTGCGCACCGTCACCGAGCTCGTCGGCACCGGGGCGGCCGGCTGTTTTCTCGAAGACCAGCAGTGGCCCAAGCGCTGCGGACACATGGAGGGCAAGCGGGTCATCGATCGGCAGGAGTATCTGGAGAAGATCGGCGCCGCGGTGGAGGCGCGGGGCGAGGCGGACTTCTTTGTCGTGGCGCGGACCGACGCCGTGGCGGCGGTGGGGCTGGACGAAGCGCTGGCCCGCGTGGACGCCGCGCGAGCGGCTGGGGCGGACGCGACGTTCGTGGAAGCGCCGGGGTCGTTGGCGGAACTGGTGGAGGTGGGTCGGCGGGCCCCGAAACCGACGGTGGCGAACATGGTGGAACAGGGCCGGACGCCCATGCTGCCGCAGGCACAACTCGCCGCGATGGGATTCGACCTGATTCTCTATCCCGTCACGGGGCTCTATGCGTCGGCGCACGCTTTGACGACGGCCTACGGGCACCTGCGCGAGCAGGGCACGAGCGCCGGCTCCGACGCCCGGCTGATGGCGTTCGACACGTTCAACGACCTGATCGGCGTCGACGAGAAATCCGCGCTAGCGAGGAAGTGGTCCACAGGGAAGGACTGACCCTGCCCTGTCACACGAACGATATAATCCGAACCCGCGTGTCCAACCTGCCGCTTCCCACGTCGATCGACGAGCTCCAAACGCTGCTGGCACGCCAGCAGTATGTGACGGACCGTGGCTTGGCCACCTCGGTCTATCTGGCCTTGACGCTGCAACGCCCGCTGTTGCTGGAGGGCGAGGCGGGCGTCGGCAAGACGGAAATCGCCAAGGTGCTGGCGTCGGCGCTCGGCACCGAGTTGATCAGGCTGCAGTGCTACGAGGGTCTGGACGTGACCCACGCCGTGTACGAATGGAACTATGCGCGGCAACTGCTCGAGATCCGGATGCGCGAGGCCGGCGGCGCGGTGGCGCGCGACAAACTGGCGGCGGATCTGTTCGGCCCCGACTTCCTGATCAAGCGTCCGCTGCTTCGCGCCCTCGAAGCGCCCGATGACCGACCACCCGTTCTGCTGATCGACGAGCTGGACCGGGCCGATGAAGAGTTCGAGGGCTACCTGCTCGAACTGCTCTCGGACTATCAGGTGACCATCCCAGAGCTGGGCACCATTCGCGCCACCACCCGCCCCATCGTCATCATCACCTCGAATCGCACGCGCGAGCTGCATGACGCGTTGAAGCGGCGCTGCCTCTACTGGTGGATCGACTACCCGGACTTCGACAAGGAATACCGCATCGTCACGCAGAAGGTCCCGGAGGCGCCCGCGCGGTTGGCCGAGCAGGTCACCCGTTTTGTGCAGCAGCTACGCACGGCCGAGCTCTACAAGGTGACCGGTGTGTCGGAAACGCTGGACTGGATCGCCGCGCTGGTCGCGCTGGATCGGCAGGAACTGGACCGCGAGACCATCGACGAGACGCTCGGACTGATCCTCAAGACCCAGGAAGACCTGCAGGCCATCAGGGGCGAGCAGGCGCACACGTTGTTCGAGCACAGCCTCCTTCCCACGGGGACCGCCGATCGCGGTTGACGGACGCGCGCGATGACCGACACCCGGCCGGCAGAGCCGCACGGCCGCCTGTTCCACAACCTGCTGCACTTCGGCCGACTGCTCCGCGATGTGGGGCTGGACGCCCAGGCCGGGCGGATGCTCGATGTGGCCGACGCGCTGAGCCATGTGGACGTGGGACGCCGGGCCGACTTCTACCACACGCTGCAGACCATGCTGGTGCGCCGGTCGCAAGACCTCCCGGTGTTCGACGTCGCGTTCCGGGCCTTCTGGCGGCCACCCCGTGGCGACACCAGCACCACGCCCGAGCCGCGCACGGGCGCCGACCAGTCGCGGCTGCCTCCGTCGGGGGGGGGCATCCCCCCCAGTCGCCCCGCGAGCGATACCAGCGAGAGTCGCGGCGCGTCGGCCATCCGCATAGAGCAGGTGGCGGCGTTGAGCTACGGCACCGGCCAGCTATCGCGTAGCCAGGACTTCGCGACCTTCACCGATGCGGAGGTCGCGCAGGCGCGCGCCATGATGGCGGCGCTTCGGTGGGAGTTGGGCACCCGGACCACACGGCGGTGGCAGGCCGGGGCGGGGCACACCATCGACATCCGGCGCGCGGTGCGTCGCAACCTGCGTTTCGGCGGGGAATTGGTCACGCTCCCCCGCCGCCGACGCCGGACCCGGACCCGACCGCTCGTGCTCCTGTGCGACGTGAGCGGGTCGATGGAGCGCTACAGCCGGATGCTGCTGCACTTCGTCCACACCCTGGCCGGAGGATTCGACCACGTCGAGACGTTCTTGTTTGCCACCACGTTGACTCGGGTCACGACCCGGCTGGCGCGGCGCGGGGTCGACGACGTGGTCCCCGGCCTGCCCCGCCATGTGGCGGACTGGGGCGGCGGCACACGTATCGGTGAAGCGCTGCACCGATTCCACGTCGACTGGTCGCGCCGGGTGATGGGACACGCCCCGGTGGTGCTGCTGATTTCCGACGGTTGGGACCG
Organism: Vicinamibacterales bacterium; assembly: GCA_029940535.1. Taxonomy (GTDB): domain Bacteria; phylum Acidobacteriota; class Vicinamibacteria; order Vicinamibacterales; family UBA8438; genus UBA8438. Next base: position 4,569 of record JAPYUM010000113.1, on the reverse strand, counting down.
TGGCGAGCCGCGTCGGCTGGGGGCCGAGATGGCCAGATTGCAGCGGAGCTGCCACCGGCTCGTGTGGTTGAATCCACTGCTGGGGTCTCCACACTACCGGCCGCTGACCCGGGGCATGCAGGCCGCCCTGCCCCACATCGACGACTTTCTACCGGTGCACAATCTGGCCAGCCTCGACGCCCTGGCCGTGCACCTGAACCACTTGCCGAATCATCGCCCGGCTCGGCGCCAACATCCGGCTGAGCTGTCCTGAGTCTGGTCGCACAGTGCTATTGTCGAGGGAGCCATGAACGTCACAGGCAGTTACACCTTCGACGCGCCGGCCCAACAGGTCTGGGATCTCTTGCTGGACACCGAGGCGGTCGCGGCCTGCGTGCCCGGCTGCGAATCGCTGGAGCCGATTGGAGAGCACAAGTACCGCGCGGCGTTGACCATGGGCATCGCGGCCGTGACCGGCCGGTACGAGGGCACCGTCGAGATGGCGGATCTCGTGCCGCCATCGTCATACCGGCTCATTGTGCAGGGCAAGGGGAAGCCAGGCATGGTCAACGGCGGCACCACCATCACCCTGACCGAGTCCGAGGGCACCACCACCCTCGCCATCGACGGCACGGTGCAGGTGGCCGGCACCATCGCCCGCGTCGGCCAGCGTCTGCTCGGCAGCGTCTCGAAGATGATGATGGATCGGTTCTTCAACTGCCTGAAGGCCCGCCTGGCCCAGACGGGATGAGCGGATGAGCAACCGCACCTCGAGCCTGCTGGGCCGGGCCCTGATCCTCATGCTCCTTGTGGTCGTCGGGGCGGTCGCCGCCGCGCTCACCATCGGGGTGCGTCTGGAGGTCGACGGCAGCGGCATGCGCCCCATGCTGTCCCGATTCAGCGAAGACGCGCACTTCGACAAACTCGAGGCTGACCGGGCCGAGCGGGGTGCATCGGCTCCTCCGACCGCGGGGCGATCCGTCTCATCAGCGTCAGCCGACCGGCGCGCTGACAGCTTCTGGCCCGCCTATCGAGGAGCGAGCCGGACGGGTCGCTACGACCACCCCATCACCACGGACTGGCCGGACGACGGACTTCCGCGGAGATGGCACCACCCGATCGGCGGCGGCTATGCATCGTTCGTGGTGGCCGAGGGACGGCTGTTCACCATCGAACAACGACGCGCCCGCGAGGTGGTGGCCGCCTACGACCCCAGCAACGGGGTCGAGCTGTGGACCCACGAGTGGGACGAACAGTTCCAGGAAACGATGGGTGGCGATGGCCCCCGCGCGACCCCCACGTGGGACGACGGACGGCTGTTCGCGCTGGGCGCGGGGGGCGAGCTGCGCAGCCTGACCGCCGACACCGGACGCCTGTTGTGGCGGACGAACATCCTGGAGGATGCCGGTGCCGGCAATCTGGCCTGGGCCATGTCGGCCTCACCGCTGGTTGTCGACAACATGGTGATCGTGCTGCCGGGCGGGCGCGCCGGACGCTCGGTGGTGGCCTACGACGCTGACACGGGCGACACTCGGTGGACCACGCTCGACGACGTGGCGGGCTACACCGCCCCGATGCTCGTAGAGCTGGCCGGGGTGCGACAGATTCTCGTGGTCACGGCGGCGCGGGCGGCCGGCTTGCGCGTGGACGACGGCACGCTGCTGTGGGACTACCCCTGGGTCGTCTCCAATGTGCCAAACATGGCGCAGCCGATCGTCGTGGGCCCGAACCGGCTGTTCATCTCTGCCAGCTACGGACAGGGGTCGGCCATGGTCGAGGTAACGGGCACCGGCGACGGTCTCGCTGCCCGCGAGGTCTGGCGCACGAACCGGATGAAGAACAAGTTCAGCAGCTCGGTACTGCACGAGGGATTCATCTACGGCCTCGACGACAACATTCTGGCCTGCATGGACGCCGAGACCGGCGAACTAGTGTGGAAGGGCGGCCGCTACGGCTACGGGCAACTGCTGTTCGCCGCCGGCCATCTGGTGGTGCTGACGGAACGCGGAGAGATCGCGCTGGTACGGGCCACGCCGGACGGGCATGAAGAGGTCGACCGCTTCACGGCCATCGACGGCAAGACCTGGAATGTCCCCACGATCGCCGACGGCACGCTGTTCGTGCGCAACACGACCGAGATGGCGGCCTTCGACATCCGGCCCTGATTTGTCTAGGCCTGTCTACGTTTGGCCCTGGTGCTCTTGCGAGTAGCGGCAGACCGGGCGGGCTCCTTCTTCGACGTGCTGACGCTGTCGAGGCTCTTGCGCAGGGCCGCCATCAGGTCGACCACCTTGGCCGGCGCCTCTTCTTCCTTCACGACAAAGTCTTCGCCGGCGATCTTTGCATCGACCACGGAGCGCAGCTCGGCCTGATACTGGTCCGGGGTGTCGCCCAGGTCGATCTCGCCCTCAAAGTTGCCGATGACCTGACGCGCCAGCGCCACCTCGGTCGGCACCTGGTCCAGCTCATCGATGGCGGACATGGCGCGCACTTCGTTCTTCCGACGCAACGTGTACATGACCAGACCGTTCTCACGGGGGAGGATCCAGACGGTGATGCGCTACGCATCCGGATCTGGTCGCGGCTCGGGAACGACAAGTCCGCCCAGTTCCCCGAGGTGGTCGACGGACTGGCGGCGCTGGCTCGCACATTGACGGCCCCCGTGGTGCTCGATGGCGAGATTGTCGCCGTTGACGCGGCCGGCGGCGCGCTGTCGTTTCAGCATTTACAGAGCCGGATGCACCTGCGCGGGCGCCCGCGCTCCTCACTGCCATGGACCGAGGCCGCCTTCATCGCGTTTGATCTGCTTCGTGACGGAGACACCGATCTCAGACCTCGTCCGTTCACCGAGCGGCGGGCGCGGCTCACCCAGTACCTGGAGCGGGAATCGGTGCGCGGACCCGCGGTGCGACTCATTCACAGCCAACACGGCGGCGGAGTCCAACTCCGCGACGAAGGCGTGGCGAACGACTGGGAAGGCCTGGTGGCGAAAGAGCCGGGGTCGCGGTATCTCACCGGGAAGCGCCACCCGGGATGGCTGAAAATCAAGTTCGTCAAGCGGCAGGAATTCGTCGTGGGCGGGTGGACCGACGGGCGTCTGTCTCGTCACCATTTCGGCGCGCTACTCGTCGGCTACTACCAGCCGGGAGACGGCGGGTCGGGACCCCGGTCCAGGTCGCATGACTCGGACCGAGGGACGAACGGTTTGGTCTATGCCGGGCACGTCGGCTCGGGGTTCGACGACGCCGAGCTCGAAGCGATTGGCGATCACCTACGCGAGATGGAGCACGACGGGTCGCCGTTCGCCACGCCCCCGCCGGCCAACGAACAGACCCACTGGGTGCATCCGAGTCTCGTCATCGAGGTGAAGTTCACGCAGTGGACGGCGGACGACGTGCTCCGCAATCCCGTGTATCTCGGGGTCAGGCCAGATACGGTGGCGGATGATGTCCGTCGAGAAGACCAGCGCCCTGACACGGCGGGGGCACCTCGCCAATCTCGCGGCGCCAAGCGCGCTACGACTCCACGACGCAGACGGCGACACGCCGCAGCAACCGACAAGGATGCAGCGACCTCCCCCGGTGCGGATCCGGCGAGCCGGCTGGCGCTCGTACCGTCAGTCGTACCTCCCGCGAGGCCAGAAATCTCGTCCGAGATCGATACCCTCTGCGACCAGTGGCACGCACTGGAGGCCAGGCGCAGGCGCAGCACGCTCACGCTCCCCGACGGCGCCCGCGTGGAGGTCGGCAACCTCCACAAAGTGTTCTGGCCCGAACCCAACCTGACGAAGGGCGACCTGCTGCGGTTCAACCTCAGAATCTCGCCCTACCTGCTGCCCGTCGTCGCCGACCGCCCGCTGGTCATGAAGCGGTTCCCGAACGGCATCGATGGCAAGTGGTTCTACCAACACCGGTCGCCCGACCAGATCCCGGACGGCGTCCGGGTCACCATGGTGCGCGAAAGTCCAGAGCGCGAGGACACCGGTGTCCCCTATCTGGTCGGCGGCACGCTCCAGACCTTGGCCTACATGGCCCAGCTCGCCGTCATCTCGCAGGACCCCTGGTTCTCCCGGCTGCCGAACATCGAAGCGGCCGACGTCGTGGCGCTCGACCTCGACCCGATGCCCGACGCGCCGTTCGGCCGTATCATCGAAGTAGCCCGCTGGCTTCACGACGAACTGGAGGGCCTCGGCACGCCCTGTGTCGCCAAGACCTCGGGCGCGTCCGGGATACACATCTACATCCCGCTCCCCCCCGGCACCCCGTACGAAGCCGGGATGATTCTTGCCAGATTCTCGCCACCATCGTAGCGTCACGCCACCCGAAGGCGGCCACCGTCGAACGCATGGTCAAGAAGCGCCGACCGACGTCGTCTACATCGACTATCTGCAGAACATCTACGGCAAGACGCTCGCGAGCGCCTACAGCGCCCGCGCGAGTTCGTTCGCCGGGGTCTCCACCCCGCTCACCTGGGACGAAGTGCACGACGGCCGACCTGCGCGCGGTGTTGCGGTACGCCGAGCCAAGCTGATCCACCAGCCACTTGGCCCCTGACGCCAGGACAGGTGACGGTCTCGATGATATGATGGCG
>JAPYUM010000019.1:3847-59371 GCA_029940535.1 Vicinamibacterales bacterium | reverse complement strand
GTCTCGTTCGGCATAGGCGGACGCCACCGCGCTCCGTGGTCCCAGGTCCGGCGCCTCGGCCCGAAGCGCATCGAGCTCCGCGTCGCGGTAGCCGCCGGTCGTGCCCGACAGGACCAGTGCCTCCACACGCTCCGGATACGCGGCGGCGAACCCGAGCACACTCCGCCCCCCCATGGACTGTCCGACGAGTGCCGTGCGCTCGATCCCCAGGTCGTCAAGCAGCGACAGGAGGTCGTCGACAAACGCGCCGCGTCCCGGGCCGCCCGGCACGTCAGGCGACAGCCCAAAGCCTCGTTGGGAATAGGTGATGCATCGGAACTCGCGCGAAAACGTCGGCAGCTGTTTCCACCAGCTCATGTGCGTGCCGCCAGCGCCGTGGGCGAACACGACCGGTGGCCCGTCGCCGTGGACCTCGTGATACAGGTTGAAGGCAGTCGGCGGTGTAGCGGTGGTGGCAGAGTCTCGGTCGAGTGGTTCGACCGGCTCGGTCGCGGCAGAGGTGCAGGCGCTCGCGGCCAAGCCGCCCCCGGCCAGTGCCAGTCCCTGAAGCACATGTCGTCTCGTGACCGGTCGTCGTTGGCATCGTTCCGGATTGGGCATCTTGTCTCCTCCCATTGTCGGGATGTACCTCGCCACAGTGTGTACCAAGCCCGTCGAACTCCAGCCCGGGCGCGCGACAATGCGCGCCCCGCGGGCCCGGAGCGGGGCTATGGGGCCCCCGCGAGGGGTTCGGGGCGCAGCCCCGTCTAAGGACTCTACACGCCGGCGGGAGCCGGGGAACGACGCCGCACGAACCATCGCCATGCGGTGCGTGAAATGACGCCCAGGAAACACACGATGAGCAGGATCAGCACACTGGCGACGACGAACGCGGCGACCGGATAGGCGATCGCCAGCGCGCCGAGTCCGACCACGAAGAGGTCCTCAGAGACGCTCAGTACCCAGTTGGAAACCGGCTCCGGGCTGGTGTTGACAGCGGCGCGAGTGCTGGCCTTGGTGAGGTGGGCGCCAGCCGCCACGGAACCGCCCAGCACGGCCATCAAGACCTCGGACATGGGGACACCGTCACCCATGTCACCCAATGACGCGACCGCGATGAGCGCGCCGCCCACGGGACGAATGGCGGTGTGAATCGCGTCCCAGGCGGAGTCGACCCACGGAATCTTGTCGGCGAAGAATTCCACGACATAGAGCACCGCCGCCACCGCGATGACAACGTTGCTGTCGAACATGGCGAACCGTTCCGGCAGGTCGACCCAGCCGAACCGGGACGCCAGACCGAGGATCGCCACGGTGGCATAGAGGTTGACGCCCGCCGCCAGCGAGAAGCCGAGTGCGTGACCGAGGGTCGCAATGAATGTCATGGGGCCGCCTCTAGAAGCAGATCCGAGGCTGCGCTACGCAGGTTCCGTCGGTCAACGGCGAGCCGCCGAGGGAAGCGGAGGATCGGACGACGAGACGCAGCAAGTTACGAAAACCATGACGGGGATTTCCGCAGATGTCATTGTGGCGCACGGCTGTAGCCGTGCGATCGCAGGCCTAAAGGTCTGCGCCACAGGGTCTCAGCCGTTTTCCTGCCGGAGGCTTCGGACCGCAAGCGTGTGAGGACCTCGCACGACGCGACAAGGGATAAACCTACCAGCCGGCGCTCGCGAAGGCCCCCTGAGATTCCAGGTACGTCGCGACGGTCTTCAGTCTGGCGGACCGAGCGCCATCGAGCGCCGTACGTCCGTTGGCGTCGGTGGCATTCAGATCGGCTCCGAGTTCCACGAGCAGCTGCGCCGCCTCGAGCGCCCGCATCTCGGCTTCACCCCGAGGGGGCGGGACCCACCCTCGCAGGCGGCCGCCGCCCATCCCGGTGACCGCCATCAGCGCGGTCGTCTCCTCCAGGCGGGGCTGAAAGTATGTGGATTCCTTGTAGTCGGGATGATGCACGAAGGCCGGGTCTGCCCCATGTTCAGCCAGGAGCCGCATGATGGATGGCGCGGTGAAACGAGCCGCCAGCCAGAACGGCGTGGCCCCGACGAGCGGGGGCGCAAAGTTGAAATCGCGCGATGAACGCCGGGTCGGCGTCCACGTGCGAAGCGTCGCATTCGGATCGGCCCCGTGCTCCAACAGGACCGTCACCAGCCGCTCGTCCTGTCGCATGACGGCGGGGTGAATCGGAGCAAAACCGGCTTCGGCCGCGTTCGCGTCGGCGCCAGCCTCCAGGAGCAGCTCGACCAGGTCAGTGAAGCCGGCGTGCGTCGCCACGGTCGTCGCACTGACGCCCCAGGCGTCGGTGTCATCGACATTGGCGCCAGCGGCGATCAACACCCGGGCCGTGGCCAGGGCCCCACCGCGAGCCGCGAACAACAAGGCGGTGTTCCCACCGTGCGGAATCTCTCGCTTATATTCGGGCAGACTGTGTGGCGGCACCGCCATGACCTGACTCCACACGTCTGACCTCGCGTGGAGATCGGCGCCACCGGCCACCAGGGCCTGCACCACGTCCGCGTGCTGCTGGGCCGCGGCCCACATCAGCGCCGTCTGCCCACGGGCCGCCCGGGCGTCGGTCTCGGCCCCGTGCTCGAGCAGGCGTTCAACGACGTTGGTCGCGCCGGCGCGTGCACCGACCATCAGCGGCGTCTCGCCGCTCCACAAGGCCAGGTTGGGGTCGGCGCCAGCCTCCAGCAGCCGACGCACCATCGCCACGCTGCCGTTCTGGCTCGCCGACCAGAGCGGCGTCGCCCCGAGATCGTTCGCGACATTCACGGCGGCGCCGGCGTCTAGCAGCAGTGCGGTTGCATCGAGATCGTCACGATAGCTTGCCCAGTGCAACGCGGTCGTGCCATCGCCCTCCGCGATGTCAACCGCGGAACCCTGCGCCAGCAACGCGCGCAGCGTCTCCGTGTCACCCTGCTTCGCAGCGCTGACGAGTGGTGGGACTTCGGCGGCGTGAGCCACGCCTTCCGCGGTCAGGCACACAGCCAGCGCAACGAGGCACGCACGAGTCGTGTGGATACGCATGGCAGGACTAGAGCAACCCTGGCAACGTCTCGATCGGGAGCGCGCCCGTGCTGCCGCCGACCCGTTCGACCGGCACGTTCATCTTGTCCATCAGCGTCACGAGCAGATTCGCCATCGACGGCTCGTCCGCGAACCGCAGGTGCCGCCCGCTGGGCAGTCGGCCGGCGCCACCACCCACCAGCATCAGCGGCAAGTCGATACCCGAGTGCCTCGTGCTGTTCGAGATGCCTGAGCCGTACAGAATCGTCATGTGGTCGAGCAACGACCCATCACCGTCCGGCGTGGCGCGGAGCTTCGTCAGATAGCGCGAGAACAGGTCCGTGTGGTACGTGTTGATTTTTGACATGTGCAGGATCAAGTCCGGCACGTCGTTGTGGTGCGACAGCGGGTGGTGCGCTTCCGGCACGCCGATCTGGGGATACGGCCGGGCACTCTGTTCTTTGCCGATCATGAACGAGATGACCCGCGTCAGATCCGACTGCATGGCCAGCAATTGGAGGTCGAGCATCAGCTCCAAGTGGTCTTCGAACACCGACGGAGCCCCCTGCGGCTGCTCGATGGTCGGCAGCTCGAGATCGCTCTGCTCCTCGGCCCGCTGAATACGTCGCTCGACGTCTCGAATCGCCTCGGTGTACTCCTCGACCTTGGTCTGGTCGCCCGGTCCAAGCTCGCGGCGCAACGCCGCCAACTTGTCTCCCACCGAATCAAGAAGGCTCTTGTGCTGCCGCAACCGGCTCTCGCGGGCGGCCCGGTCGGTAGTGCCGCTGTCGCCGAACAACGTTTCGAACACCGCGCGCGGGTTCCACTCGGTTGGCAGCGGTTGCGTGGCGCTGCGCCACGACAAGGTGTGGGTATACACACAGCTCAGGTTGCCGGTGCAGGCCCCAGCGTTGTTCGGGGGGTCGAGCGAGAGCTCAAGCGACGGCACCTGGGTCTCCTCCGCGAAGTGCCGGGCCAGCAACTGGTCCATCGACACGTCGGCGACAATCTCGATCTCGTTCCGACCCCCACGGGTGGTGCCGGTCAGGAAGGACCCGGACGCCCCGGCGTGGATGTAGTTCCAACTCGCATTCAGACCGGACAGCACGATCATCTGGTCCTTGAACGGCGCCAGCGGAGCCAAAATCGGTGACAGTTCGAAGCCGGTCCCTTCACCCTTGGGTGTCCAATATTCCATCGCCATGCCGTTGGGCACGTAGAACGCCTGGAACCGGTGCGGTGCCGCGGTCGCGGCGCGAGGCCGCGCCGTGAATACCGGATGCATCGCATCGAGGAACGGCAGCGCCACGGTCGCGCCCAATCCTCGAAGCACCGTTCGCCGCGGCAAGGTCTTTGTCAGGAAGGTCATGCGGGTTCTCTCTAGTTCGCGGCGGTCTCGGCCGCTCGTGTCAGAAACGTCGGGCTCTTCACAATACCTACAATCAGCGAAGACCACCGGTAGTCTTCGGCTGCGGCCTCGCGGACAATCTGGCGGACCGTGGGACGGTCGTAGTACGCCAACGGCCGACCCAGCGCGTAGGCGAGCAGCTTTTCGGTGACGGTCCGGGGAAACCGTTCCGGATCATCCAACAACAACGCCCGCAGCCCTGCCAGCCCCTCGACCCGAGCGCCGCTGGTGGTGGTGCCGGTCGCATCCACCGGCTGACCTGCCTCGTCGATGTCGCGCCATCCGCCGATGACATCGAAGTTCTCGAGCGCGAAGCCGAGCGGATCGATCACCGAGTGGCAGCTTGCACATGTGGGACTGCGCCGGTGCTGCGCCAGCCGCTCCCGAATCGTGGGAGGCCGGGTGCCCGGTTCCTCCTCGAGCGTGGTGTCGACGCCGGGCGGTGGCGGCGGCACCGGCAAGCCAAAGATGTTGTCCAGCAGCCACTTGCCGCGCAGCACGGGCGAGGTCCGATCCGGATACGAGGTGGTCGCCAGCAACGCCCCTTCGCCAAGCAATCCGCCACGTTCATTCGGATTCGACAGCGGTACCCGACGGAAGCGGGTTCCGTAGATCCCGGGGATGCCGTAATGCTGGGCGAGTCGCTCGTTCACGAAGGTGTAGTCGGCGTTCAGCAACGTCGCCACCCCGCGGTCCTCCCGCAAGGTGCTGCCGACAAATAGCTCCGTTTCACGCTTGAAGGCATTGAGCAACGTCTCGTCGTAATGCGGGTAGCGGCCCGGGTCGACCACCACCTCGCCCACCCGTCGCAGGTTCAACCACTGCGCCGCGAAGTCGTCGACGAGCGCATCATGGGCACGAGGATCCGCCAGCATCCGGCGCGCCTGCTGCTCGAGCACCGCCGGTTCAGTCAGCCGTCCCGCCTCGGCCAGCGTCAACAACTCGTCGTCGGGCACGCTGCTCCACAAAAAGAACGACAGGCGAGATGCCACCTCCAAGTCGCTGAGGGCGTAGACGCTGCCCGCCTCGACCTGCGCCGGGTCGCGCTCGAGACGAAGCAGAAAATCGGGGTCGACCAGCAGCCGTTCGAGCGCGAACTGGATGCCGGCGTCGAAGCTGCGGCCATCGCGACGACCGGCGTCGAAGAACTCGAGCAGGGTGGCCGTGTCGCTCGCCGTCACCGGGCGCCGATACGCCGAGCGCGCCAACCGGGACACGATTTCCATCGCGCACGCTCGCTCGGCGGCCTCGTCGATATCGACGGTCGCCGTAGCCGTCGGCGGTCGACAACCAAAAATCGCTCTGCGGCTCGGGGTATCGGGGGTCGAGCCCGGGTCCGTGTAGGGCCCACCGATGTCAACCGCACCAACCGCGGCGTACCCCATGTAGATCTGGTCGTTCGTCAGCACCCGGCCACGCTGCAGCGGTTGCGGCAATCCTTCGGGCTCCCACAGTTCGCGCACAAACGAGACGCCAACGGTATGCGGCCCGGCCTCGACCGGCACGCGCACCTCCAGGCCGTCGTCACCGGTGAGCTGCATGAAGGTTTCCCAGTCGGGATCTCCAGCGAACCCAGGCTCGCCGTCTCCCGCGTAGCTGGCTGCCGCCGGCACACCCTGTGCGTTGCCACCGACGGTGAACCGCTCGAGCAGTCGGCCGTCGAGACGCACTTCGAGTTGCTGGGCCCAGCCCATCCCCATCAGGTAGCGCTGGTATTGTCGACGGAGACGAACCTTAAACTGGTATTCGCCGTCGACCGGGAACTGATAGGGAATCGCCAACCCGCCACGAGACCCAAGCGGCAACGCTTCGCTCTGTCGCTCGTCCTGCACCACGTGCAGCGGAATCTCGAACGTGTCGAAGCCCGGACTCGGGGGCGCCAAACCGACCGCCAGGCGCGTTACCTGGCGTGCCACCGACAGGTACCGTTCGAGCTGCGACCGCGAGATGGTCAGCACGTCGGCGAAGTTGTCAAAGCTGCCGTCGGCCGTTTCGTCGCCCGGCAGGATCTCGGTCACGTCGATGTCGAGGGCAAACAGATCGCGCACGGCATTGCCATACTCGGTGCGATTGATCCGATGGACGGCGCTGCCTCGACCGGGGTTTGGTGAACCGACCCAGGCCTGGTCGAGCGCTGCCTCAAGCTGGGTAGTCAGCACCTGGTAGGTGGCCGCGTCCGGCCTCGGGCGGCGCGGCGGCGGCATGGATCCGGCCCGCAGCTTCGCGACCACCCGCTCCCACAGCTCGGGATCCGCCTCGGGATGACTCGCATCCACCGTATCCAGGGCCAATTCGGCGGTGCGGAGCCGCTGGTTGTGACACGCGATGCAATACTGATCGAGCGCTTCTCGGAGCGTCGGCGAGACGGCGGACGGCGGCTGTGCGGTCGAGGCCTCGACCGCGGTCAACGCGACCCAGCCGACGCCCAGGCATAGCAGCGCCAAGGCCGTGGACCGCCACGTGCCCGACCGCCGATGCTGCCCGCCCAAGCGCATGCCTCTCCTCAGTGGCTGCTCGAGCCGGGTCGGACCCCGATCGAACCAGCCTGATGACAAGAACCCAGGCAATTGTGACCGATCCTCAGCGCACCGGTAAAGCCACAAACCGGCGACTGGCCACGGCGCTCGACAACTGTGTGATCATGCTGTCGTGGTTCGGCGCTGGTTCTACGGGTGCTCGGCACTCCTACTCACCGGTATTCTGGCGGCGGCGACCGTGGCCCCCGGCGTGCTCTGGGCGCTGGCAGTCGTTGGTCCGCTGGTGCTTGTTGGTGTCTACGACGTGACACAGCGTCAACATACCATCCTGCGGAACTTCCCGATCATCGGGCACGTACGGTATCTGTTCGAGTTGGTTCGACCGGAGATCCAGCAGTATTTCATCGAGTCGAACACCGACGCCTTTCCGATCGAACGGGAATTTCGCGACCTCGTCTATCAGCGAGCCAAAGGCGACCTGGAGACGCAGCCGTTCGGCACCCAGCGCGACGTCTACCGCCTGGGGTACGAATGGGCCGCGCACTCGCTCGCGCCGGTCGCCCCTCTCGAGACGCCACCGCGGATTCCGATTGGCGGCGCCGACTGCCGCCAACCCTATGACAGCGCGATGCTGAACATCTCCGCCATGAGCTTCGGCGCCCTGTCGAGCCGGGCGATACTGGCCCTCAACGCCGGCGCCAGGGCTGGCGGATTCGCGCACAACACGGGTGAGGGCGGTGTCTCGCCGTACCACCTGGAGGGGGGCGGCGACCTCATCTGGCAGATCGGGACCGGCTACTTCGGGTGCCGGACGGCTGAGGGAGGGTTCGACCCCGATCGCTTCGCGGATTTGGCGGCGCTCGATGTGGTACGGATGATTGAGCTCAAGCTCTCGCAAGGCGCGAAGCCGGGGCACGGCGGCGTGCTCCCGGGACCGAAGGTGTCAGCCGAAATCGCGGCGATTCGGGGGGTGCCGGTCGGGCAGACGGTGCTCTCGCCGCCCGCACACTCAACCTTCAGCACCCCGACGGGTCTGCTCGAATTCCTGGCGAGACTGCGCGAATTGTCCGGCGGGAAGCCGGTCGGCTTCAAACTCTGTGTCGGTCAACGGGCCGAGTTCCTCAGGCTCTGCAAAGCGATGCTCGACAGTGGCATTCTGCCGGACTTCATCACCGTCGATGGAGGCGAGGGGGGCACCGGCGCGGCGCCGCTCGAGTTCGCGAATACAGTGGGAATGCCGGCGCGAGACGGGTGGATGCTGGTGCACAACGCACTGAGGGGCGTGCGGCTCCGTCATCGGATCACGATCATCGCATCCGGGAAGATTCTGACCGGTTTCGATATGGCGCGCGCGCTGGCGCTCGGGGCCGACCTGTGCGTCTCGGCGCGGGGGATGATGCTGGCACTGGGCTGTATTCAAGCCCTTCGCTGCAATTCAGACCATTGCCCCACCGGAGTCGCAACGCAGAACCCGGCCCTGGTGCACGGTCTGGACGTCGACGACAAGGCCCCCCGCGTCGCGAGGTTTCAGGAAGCGACGGTTGAGAGTTTGTTGGAGCTGCTGGGCGCGATGGGCCTGTCGCACCCGGATGACTTGGGCCCCCAACACATCTTCCGTCGTATCAGCGACAGCCGGGTGCGCACGCTGCAGGAACTACAAAGGTTTCTGCCCGAGGGGGCGCTACTCGACGGCGAAGTGGACGGGGCATGGCGCGACGACTGGCGTGCCGCATGCGATGGCACGCAGTGGCGAAAGGCGGAGCAACGATGAGCAGCCTGATCGAGCGGCTGGACATGATCCAGCTTCTGACCGGCATCGTCCTTGGAGGGGCCTACGGCCCGGAACTCCCGACGGGCACCGTGCTAGCGCCCCTCGAGCACGTCCGCTTCGAGCACTCTGGCCCCTCGCAGGATGCCGCCGAAGGAATAGTTCGCCTCGTGGCAGGCGTACTCATAGACCTTGGTCTCGGTCGCCGGCCAGACATATTCACCACTCCACGGCGCCTCCCAGACCGTCGGGTCCTCCACGGTGAACGCGTACAGCAGGGTATCGGCGTCGATCCGGGTAAACCGTTCCACGACGTGCAGGTTGCTGGAAGCCTGTCCGAGCGACGGTGAATCGCGGAAGTTGGTGGTGTCGACGACGAGCGTGTCGCCCTCCCAGTGGCCGACGGAATCGCCCAGCCAGGTTCGGATTTCGGAAGAGACGTGCTCTTGATTCATCCGCACGATTCGAGCGTCGTGCACCATCTCGACGAGGATCATGACCGTGTCGTCGCTCTGTACGATCCGCTTCAGATTGTTGTAGAGCACCGGCAACATCGGCGGCCCGGCGGTCGAGCCGAACCCCATGAGACACCGCTCGGCGTGGGGACGCTGCTCAGGATGGTCGTAGGGCCCCGGGGCGTTCGGGTCGTCCTCCAGCCACCACGCCGTGCCGGTGTTGGGACGGGCACGCGCGCCCAAGGCGGCCATCCGTTCACGTGCCGAGGCCGTGAGCGGCGGACGTCGCCCGTTGGGCGGGTCGATGATGATGGAGGTCCGATACTCGCCGTCGATGCGGAACCCGGCCTGCCCGAAGTCCATCCAGAACGAGTTGTAGCCTCCCACGTTCCCCGCCGCGCCACTTGACCCGTCACCGCCGACCGGCGGCGCCTCTCTCGGCGCCCCGGATTCCACGTTCCGCTCATCGGGAATGTTGAAGATGCGCTCTAGAGAACTCGCCCTGGACGCCAGTTCCGCCGCTTCTTCTTCGGTCAGGACACGCTGATCGCCCAACGCGGTGGGTCGCTGCAATGGCGTCAGGGTGGCGATGTCGTAGGTACCCGACAGGTCAGGTCGACCGTCCGGCCGCCGCGGGAGGTCGGTAGGCGTCTGTGCATAGACAAGCGGCACCGAAACACCGAGCGTGACCAGCCACAACCCAACCCACAATCCTCGTCGACTCCCCATGAACACCTCCATCCGCGACCCGCCTGGAGCGGATCCATCGGCGGGCACGCCATGAGGGGCGTGCCGCCACCCACGGCAGTGTATCGCGGGATCGACGTGCCTGCCTGAGATTCCAGTCGATGTCTCAAGTGAGCTTCTGCGGTAATCTGTAGGCGCGGGCTGTCGTCACACCGCTGGAGCATAAATGGACCTTCGACCACGAACACTCGTTGCCACCCTCGTCATTGCGTTGGCCGCAGCCGGTGCCGTGTCTGCGCACATGGCCTACTCCAAAAGCATGCCGGCCAAGGACGCCAAGCTGATCGCGTCGCCGGATCACGTGCAGGTCTGGTTCACCCAGGACCCGGAACCGGCCGTGAGTCAGATCTCCCTGGAAGGACCCAACGGAGAGGTGTCGCTGGGCAAGACCACCGTGGGCGACGAGAAATCGCTTGTTGCCGAGGTGCCCGCGACCCTGGCCGCTGGCAGTTACACCGTTAAGTGGCGCTCGGCCGGCGACGACGGCCATGTGATGCGCGGCGACTTCACCTTCTCGATCGCCACTGCCGAGTAGATCGACCCTCGACGCCCCGCTGTCGCGGCGGCTCAGGTCAGAGGGTCAACGTCGGGGCGGACGTTGCACGCTGAACGTGATGGTGCCGGTCTGTTCCATGCCATCAGCACCGACGATGGTCCAAGTCATCGTCCACCCACCGTTTGGCATCGGTCCGGTCACCCGCCCCATGAGGTCGTTCTCGCCCATGGTGTGGAGCCCCTCGATCTTGGCGCGATTGCCCGGTCCGGACATCTCCAGCGTGCTCCCTTCGACCGGCGGCGCGGTGTCGAACCACACTCGAACCGTTCGTACAGGTCCGTCGAGCGCCGCGCCATCGGGCGGCGTGCTGCCCTCCAGCGTGATCTGCGCCGAGGCCTGACCCGCCAGCAGGACACACGCCAGCCCCACCAACACGAGGGCCCCAGCGGCACCGGCATTTCGCATCATCATTCGGTGTCCTTTCTCGAGATTCGGTGGATTGTACCGGCAGTCTGGTCAGGGACGCTACCGCTCCCGCATGTGCGGATACCGGTAGTTACGCACCGGGGCGAAGGTCTCCTTGGTGGTGCGGGTGCTGACCCAGCGAAGTAGGTTGAGGGAGCTGCCGGCCTTGTCGTTGGTGCCGGACGCGCGAGACCCGCCAAAGGGCTGCTGCCCCACCACCGCCCCGGTGGGTTTGTCGTTGATGTAGAAGTTGCCGGCGGCGTGACGGAGGGCGTCGGACGCCTGGTTGATAGCCGCCCGGTCACGTCCAAAAATGGCGCCGGTCAGCGCATAGGGTGAGGTGCGGTCGCACAGCTCGAGGGTTTGCTCGTACTCGCTATCCTTGTAGACGTAGACAGTCAGCACCGGACCGAACAGCTCCGTCTCCATCGTCGCGTAGTGCGGATCGTGCGCTTGGATGATGGTTGGCGAGATGAAATACCCGGTGCGGTTGTCACAGACGCCACCGCAAATAACGTCGGCATCGCTGTCGGTCTTCGCCCGATCGATATAACCCTTCAGCTTCTCGAACGTAGCCTTGTCGATGACGGCGCCCATGAAGTTGGTGAAGTCGGCGACATCGCCGTAGGGGATCGCCTCGACCTCGCTGACCAACTGGTCTCGCATACCGTTCCACAGGCTCTCCGGAACGTAGGCGCGGCTGGCGGCGCTGCACTTCTGCCCCTGATACTCGAACGCCCCGCGCATCAGGGCTGCGGCCAGTTCCTCGGGGTCCGCCGACACATGCGCGAAGACGAAGTCCTTCCCGCCGGTCTCGCCGACGATTCGCGGGTAACTCTTGTAGCCGGCGATGTTGGCGCCGACGGTGCGCCACATGCCTTGAAACACTTCGGTACTACCGGTGAAGTGAACCCCGCCCAGATCGGGGTGCGCCATGGCCGGATTGCCGATCTGCCCACCGCGGCCGGGCACGAGGTTGATGACCCCCGGCGGGAGCCCGGCTTCCTCGAACAATTTCATGAGCCAGTAGGCAGAAAAGACGGACGTCGAGGCCGGCTTCCAGACCACGGTGTTGCCCATCAGCGCCGGGCTGGTCGGCAGGTTGCCTGCGATCGAGGTGAAGTTGAATGGCGTCACGGCGAAGATGAACCCTTCGAGCGCGCGATATTCGACGAAGTTCCACATTCCAGGCGCACTCTGCGGCTGCTGCTCGTAGATCTCCGGCAGGTACGAAGCGTTGAACCGCCAGAAATCGATCAGCTCACACGCCGCGTCGATCTCCGCCTGAAACACCGTCTTGCTCTGGTTCAGCATCGTGGCGGCGTTGAGCACCTGCCGATACCGACCCGCGAGCAATTCGGCCGCCTTGAGGAAGATCGCCGCGCGCGACTCCCACGGCATCGCGCTCCAGTCGGCGCGTGCCTCGGCCGCGGCCGCGATGGCCTGATTGACGGTGTCGGCGTTCCCCCGGTGGTAGGTCGCCACGTGGCGCTGATGATCATGCGGCAGGATGCAGGTGCCCAGATCGCCGGTGGTCACCTCGCGACCGCCGATGATGAGCGGAATTTCGACCGAACCGTCGGTAAATGCCTGCAACTGCGCTTTTGCCGCGGTCTTCTCGGTGGACCCGGGCGCGTACCCGAGGATCGGCTCATTCCGAGGCGGTGGGACCGCCACACGCGCGTTGTTCATGGGGAAAGCTCCTGACTGCGCCGGGTAACCGGTGGGCCGTACCGGTTGTATTCTCCCACACGCCACCGAACGGCCACCCTCCGCCACGATGTCGTCCCGTCCGGCCGGGTCAACCCGTCGGACTCTGTTGACCGACCAAATTGGTCCGATATAGACTGAATTCCGAAACTGAGATCCAGTCTCACTTCTTTGGATCCGCGCGGTGGCTGGCCTCGCCACCAATGTAAGGAGCGCTTCCTCCCGTGCATCAGGGTCTCCGCACCCTCGACAAGCTTCCAATCGGCACCAGCGCGGTGGTCCACCATGTCGGGTGTGATCGTCCGGTGGCGCGGCGGCTCATGGAGATGGGGCTGCTGCCGGGGACGACCATCGAGACCGTCCGCCGGGCCCCACTCGGCGACCCGCTGGAGATTCGGCTGCGGGGCTATCTCCTCTCGCTTCGTCTGGCCGACGCGGCTCTGATTCAGCTCGTCCCCGAAGGACGGGCGGACCTGGTCGACGACGCGAAGAGCGCCCCGACCTTTCACTTTCCGGCCTACCCGACGAAGGCCAGCCCCACGACGAACCGGCTACCGAAGGTCCTGGTAGCGGGCAACGCGAATTCCGGCAAGACCACGGTTTTCAATGCGCTGACCGGCGCGCGCGCGCGAGTCAGCAACTATCCGGGGGTCACCGTGACCCGGTCGTCGCGGCGGATCACGCTCCCCAACGGCTCGCCGGTCGAGGTGGTCGACCTCCCCGGCACCTACAGTCTGAGCGCGAACTCGCCGGACGAACAGGTGGCGGCCGACGAGGTGCTTGGGCGCCGCGACGACCCGCCCGATGCCGTGGTCGTGGTCGTCGACGCCGGCGCGGTCGAGCGCGGTCTGTATCTGGTGCTGCAGATCGTGGAAACCGGGGTGCCGGTCATCGTGGCCCTCAACATGATCGACGAGGCGAGCGCCGGCGGGGCTGACTTTGACACGACGCGGCTGGGCCAGTGGCTCGGGGCCACGGTCGTGCCAACTGTCGCCTCGCGGGGTGGTGGTCTCGACGCGCTACGCACCGCGATCGGCACCGCCATCAGGCTCGCCCCACGCGCCGATTCAATCTGGCCGGGTCTGCCCGACCACGTCGAACAGGATGTGGCCACCGTGAGCGAGGCACTCGCCGACGCAAGCTTCGGCCGAACCGCGGCGGTGCGGCGGGCCTGGGCGCTGTGGTCGCTACTCTCGTTGGAGACCGCCGACGGCGAAGCTACCGGACTGCCAGACGGCGTTCGCCGGAGCGTCCAGGCGCTCCAGCACGACGCGGCACAGACGCAACGGGACGTCCACGAGGAGATTATTGCCGCGCGGTACCGGTGGATCGAGACGGTGGCGGCCGACGTTCGGACCCAGGCGCGGGAAGATACGCGGCAGTGGACGGATCGGCTCGACGGAGTACTCATTCACCGTGTGTACGGCGTGGCCGTGTTCGCCGTCGTCATGGCGGTGCTGTTCGAAGCGCTGTTCACCTGGTCGGAACCATTGATCGGCACCATCGAAGCCGCGACCACCGGGCTGCAGAACGTCGTAGCGACCACCTTCCCTCCGGGGGTGCTGAACGACCTACTGATTGACGGGGTCATCGCCGGAGTTGGCAACGTGGTGGTGTTCGTGCCACAGATCGCGATGCTGTTCTTCTTCATCGCGTTGCTCGAAGACCTGGGTTACCTGGCTCGAGTCGCGTTCGTCATCGACCGCTTGATGGGGCGAGTGGGGTTGCACGGGAAGGCGTTCGTGCCGATGCTGTCGGGTTTCGCCTGCGCGATTCCAGCCGTCATGGCGACCCGTACCATCGAAAGCCGTCGCGATCGATTGATCACGATGCTGACGCTGCCGATGGTCTCCTGCAGCGCGCGGCTCCCGGTCTACGCACTGGTCACTGCGGTGGTGTTCGCCGGTGACCCTCGTGTGTTCGGCATCCTGAGTGTCGGTGCGGTGGTGCTGTTCTCGATGTACACACTCTCGGTCGTCGCGACACTGGGTGCCGCCGCCGTCCTCCGTCGCACCGTCCTGGCCGGACCTCGGCTGCCCTTGGTGCTGGAGTTGCCGCCCTATCGGGTCCCGGTCTGGCGTAGTGTGCTGCTGGTGACCTGGCGGAGAGTGCGTAAGTTCCTGGAAGACGCCGGCACCATCATTCTCACGATGACGATCATCTTGTGGGCGCTCCTGTCGTTCCCACACAGCGCCGAAATCGACGCGCAGTATGACGTCTCGCGCGCACAGGTGCTGGCGACGACCGCTGCCGACGGCCAGGAGGCGGCGCTGGCGGACCTGGATGGCCGGCTCGCCGGGGAGCAGTTGCAGTACAGTGCCGGGGGACGGATGGGTCGCCTCATCGAGCCCGTCCTCGAGCCGCTGGGGTTCGACTGGCGCATCGGGGTGGGGATTCTCGGCGCATTCGCAGCCCGGGAGGTTTTTGTCTCGACCCTGGGCATCGTCTTCGGCATCGAAGCGGCCGACGAAGAAAGTGTCAGTCTGCGGTCGTCGCTCCGGAATGCGGAACGGGCCGACGGCTCACCGCTGATGACCCCGCTGACGGGTGTCTCGTTGATGGTGTTCTTCGTCCTGGCGTGCCAGTGCATGAGCACCATCGTTGTCGTGCGCAAGGAAGCGGGCGGCTGGGGCTGGCCCATCTTTATGTTTGGCTACATGTCGGTCCTGGCCTACGTCGCGTCTCTCGCGGTGTATCAAGTAGGCTTCGTCCTGGGGTGGGGTGTCGTATGACCTGGCAGGAACCGCTTGCGGCGCTCATCGTAGGACTGGCGGTCGTGTCTCTCTACCGGCATCTCCGCGGGTTGTTCGGCGGCGCGCAAGCCGACTCGCAGGCGTCCTGTCACGGGTGCGAGGAGTGCGACTCCCAGCCGGATCCAGATCCGGCCGCACGACCGCTCCCTTCGGCCACCGGGCGGACGCACTGACTGCCTCGGGTACTCACAAGGCAACGCCGTATCCACCGTGCACCTGATCTGCGGGCTGCCTTGTTCCGGCAAGACCACGTACGCCCACGGTGTGCATGCCGACCTCGACAGCGTGCTGTTCTCGCTGGACCGATGGCTGATCACGGTCTTCGGCCGATACTCGCTGGCCACCGTTGGTCACGAAGAGCACATCAGACGCGTGCTGGCGTGTCGCGACCTGATTTGGGGTCAGGCTGAGGAGTTCCTGCGACGCTCCGTGGACGTCATCCTCGATGACGGCTTTTTTCTGCGCGAGAACCGCATCCGCTGCATCGAGGCCGCACGCGCCGTCGGCGCCGACGCGAAGATTCACTTCCTCGACACGCCGGTGGAGGTGATTGGTCCGCGGATCGGGGCGAGGAACGCAAGCCTCCCGCGGCACAATTTCGCCATCGATCCGGAGACCCTGCGGGGATTCGTCGGGCTGTTCGAGCCGCCGTCCGCGCGAGAGGGCGCGACGCTGGTCGTCACGCAGCCCAACCCCGAACTGCCCCGCCCGCCCCGCCCGAAAACCTAGTCTCGGCTCTGGAGTTTGGCTAGCAGGCGTAAGATCTCAAGATACAACCAGACCAGAGTCACCAGCAGACCAAAGGCGCCGTACCACTCCATGTACTTCGGGGCGCCGCGCTCGGCCCCTTGTTCGATGAAGTCGAAGTCGAGCACCAGGTTGAGGGCGGCGATGACCACCACGAACAGGCTGAAAAGGATGCCAAACGTGCCGCTCGAGTGGATGAGCGGCACGCTGATGCCGAAGAACCCCAGGACGAAGCTCAACAGGTAGACCAGTCCGATCCCCCCTGTGGCCGCAAACACGCCGAGCTTGAAGTTCTCCGTGGCGCGGATGATGCCACTGCGGTAGGCAAACAGCAGTGCGCCAAGCGTCCCGAAGGTGAGGAACACCGCCTGCGCCACGATGCCGGGGTACATCTGCTCGAACACGTACGAGATTCCGCCGAGCGCCAACCCCTCCAGCGCCGCGTAGAGTGGGGTCGTATACGGGGCCCAGACCGGCTTGAATGCCGTGGCCAGGGCCACGATGAAGCCGCCGATGACCCCGCCCCAAACCCAGAACATCGGCAACTGACCCTGGGCGCCCTTGCCCCAGACGAACATCGCCGCCACCAGCAGCACTGTCAGCGACATCGCGGTCTTGTTGACGGTACCGGCGATGGTCATCGAGTCGTGGCCTGCCAGCGGCGGCACGCGGGTGAATGTGTCTGCGGTGAGGGCCGGATTGCCGGACCGTAGAGCGAGATGGGCTGACATACAGTTCTCCAGTCAGGGTCGGCTGACCGCGAGGTGTCAGCACCGACCGTGACGCATTCATCACGAGTTCAGGACGGGTGCAGTCGTGGCAGCCAGCGCGGTACCAGATCCGCCCCCATAATAGAAGCGACGGAGGCCGCCCGGCAACCGGCGCACTGGTCACGAGACCTCATGGCACCCACCCCGCACCCGGAACTAACGGTCGCACTGGCCCTGGCCGCCGGCATCCTGGCCCAATCCGTGTCGCGCCTGCTGCGGTTGCCCGGCATCGTGTTGCTGCTGGCCTGCGGCGCGCTGCTCGGACCGGAGGTGCTGGGATGGATTGAGCCGCGGTCGCTCGGCAACGGCCTGTTCGGCATCGTCGACTTCGGTGTCGCGATCATCCTGTTCGAGGGTGGACTCAACCTCGAATGGTCGCGCCTCAAGCGCCAGGAAGCGGCCATCCGCCGGCTCATCACCTGGGGTGCGCTGGTGACCTGGGTCGGCGCCGCCATGCTGGCCTCGCTGGCACTCGGCTGGCAACTCGAACTCGCGGTCCTGTTCGGGGCGCTGGTCGTGGTCACGGGTCCCACCGTGATTCAACCGCTGCTACGGGATATGCGATTGCGGCCACGGGTCAAGACGATCCTGGAGGCCGAGGGAGTCCTGATCGACCCGGTTGGTGCGCTACTGGCCGGTTTTCTCCTGCATCTGGTCATTGCCCCGCGCCTCACGACCTTCGCGTCGGAGACGCTCGGCGTAGCGGTCAGCATCGGCTTCGGCGTCATAGCGGGTCTGGCCGCAGGACTCTTACTGGCTGGCGCGTTGCGGTACCGCCTGCTGGTGGCGCGCAACTACGAGAACATCTTTACGCTCGCGAGCGTCGTGCTGCTGTTCGAGGCGTGCAACGCCGTCATGGAGCCAAGCGGTTTGGTCGCGGTCACCGTGGCCGGGGTGGTCATCGGAAATCTCGACACACGGGTCGGACGAGAACTGCGTGAATTCAAGGACCAACTCACCGTGCTCCTGGTCGGTATGCTCTTCGTGCTGCTCTCGGCCGACGTGGCGCTCGACGACGTACACGCGCTCGGCCTCGGCGGGCTGGCGGTCGTGGCCGGCCTCGTGCTGGTGGTCAGACCGCTGGGTGTCGGGCTCTCCACCCACGGTCTGAATTTGACCTGGCAGGAGCGCCTGTTCATCGCTGGTGTCGCTCCACGGGGCATCGTCGCCGCGGCCATCGCCTCCATCACCGCGGCGACGCTCGAGGCCCAGGGCGTCAGCGGCGGCACCACGCTTCGTGCCCTCGTCTTCTCCACGATCGCCGGCACCGTCGTCCTGTCCGGATTGTTCGCGTATCCGCTCGCCTGGGTCCTGAAGCTCCGGCTGCCCAAACGGGACCGTGTCGCCATCTTCGGGGCTGGCGGCCTGGCCCTGCCGTTGGCCGGCGCGCTACGAGACGGCGGCGCCTCCGTGCTGTTCATCGAATCGGACCCCAAGCGGTCCCACGCCGCGGAACAGGCAGGCCACACCGTGGTATTTGGTGATCCCCTCGACGAGCGCACCATGCAACGCGCCCGGATGGAGCTGGTCGGCACGGTGATCGGCCTGACCTTCAACGAGCACGCCAACGGCTTGTTCGTGCGAGAAGCGCGTGAGTCGTATGACGTCCAGCGTGGCTATGTCGCCATCGGCGCCATGGACGACCCACACACGCCGCGCCTCATTCAGAGGTCCGGCCTGGACGTACTCTTCGAGGGCCCGCACGATCAGGCTCGCTGGGATGTCCGCTGCCGACACGGCGAGATCGACGTCGAACTCTTCGTATTCGGTAAATCGGATACGGGCGCCCCGGAATCCTCCGGCGGAACAGACCAGGCCGCGGCCCCATCGTCGTCACACCCCAACGCGACCGACTCCTACGCGCTGCTCACGCGCCAACGACGTAGCCGGGCGTGGCCATTCCACCTCGGCTTCACGCCCAAGCTCGGCGACGAAGCCGGCGTGGCCCTCTATCGTGCAGAACGCCAGGCTGCTATTGCCCAGCTCGCCCGACTGGGCTGGCGCCAGAAATCAGCGGACACGGTCACCACGAGCCGTGCTCCGACGGAACCCCAGCCGCTATAATTGGGTCCACGAATGCCACGCACAGGACACTGGACCGTGGGGACACGCCGAACCGTCGGCGTACTGACCGCCGGCTTCGCCGGGCTCGTGCTCGCGACCTCCTCCCTCGTGGCGCCGCGCGTCTCCGCCCGACAGACCACCACGTCGCTGTTTCCTGCCTACGACGGCTTTGCCTACAACGACGATGGGTCGCTGCTGCTGGCGTTCACCTACTTCAATCACAACCGCACGACCGTCACCGTGCCCATCGGTGAGGACAACAGGTTTCTGACCGGTGAGCCGGACCGGGGACAGCCCACGACGTTCCTGCCCGGACACCATCGATTCCAATGCATGATGGTCGTCGAAGGCGATTTCGACGGCATCCTCCGCTGGCGCCTCGCCCTCGGCGACGAGACCCACCTCACCAGTGACTCGATGCTCCAATACAGCTGGGAATTCGATGCAAGCAGCGAGCGGCGGGCCAGGCGCGATGTCGACCCGGCCACCGCGCCGCGCAACGTGTGCCTGAACCGCTCACCGATCGTGCGTGTGCTCGGCCCGGCGGAACTGACCGGGACCGTCGGTGGGGGTGTGAAGCTCTTCGGCAGCGTGCGAGACGAAGGTCTGCCGCGCGACGCGCCCGTGACCGCGGCCTGGCGCAAGACCAGCGGCCCTGGCGATGTCACGTTCGACCGACCGGGCAACCCCAGAACCCTCGCCGTCTTCGATGCACCGGGAACCTACACCGTCGAATTGGCGGGAAGCGATAGCGTGTTCGAGCGAACCGCCTCGGTGACGGTACTACCACGACGGGCTCTGCGCGCAGCTATCGGTAGCAGGGAAGCCGGAGAACCGGGTGTTCCCTCACGGGTTCCATCTGCGGGTCCACCGACACCAGAAAGGACAGCTCCCCGCCAAACTCTGATTCCGCCGCCAGTGTGTACGTAGACTGGACGTAGTCGTAGACAAGCGGAAAACCCTGCTGGAAATCGTCTTCACGATCCCGTCGCCCCAGAATGATCGGAACCGACTGGTTTCGCATGCGCTCGAGCGTCAGGCGCTGATCAGCGGGCGACGCGTGCCACCCAGACTCGAGGTAAGCCTGGCCGCCGACGAACCCTCGTTCGGCGTAGAAGAACACCCCCGGTTCGAACCAGGTCACAAGGACCCGGTCCGACGGCGTCGTGCAGTCGAAGATGTAGCGGGTGAGCGCGCGTAGGCCTGTGCTGCCCGGCTCGGCCCACTCGTCGATCGGACGACGATGCAGGCGGCGATTGACGGTCCGAAGCTGCTCCCAGACGCCCCTTGGCCCGGAGAGGAGCCCGCTGTTTCCGAGTCGTCCGCCGAAGCCACCCGTCATACCGGTTCCGGCGAACACCCAGACGCTCCAGAGTGTAATCAGGAACAGGCTGATGCTGCTGGCTTGAATCAGTCCCGAGCGGAGCGGTGAATCGCCGGTCTCGCCGCGCCGGCTCGCGAGCCACGCGCCGAGTACGAACGTGGGTGCGGCCACGTCACCCAGTCGCGAGTCCGGCGACCCCCGGACGAGAGTGTGCGAGATGATGAGGCAGAGGATGGCGGCGGAGGCGACGACGGCCGCCTGCGGTCTCTCCGCCCGCCCAGACCACCAGGCCGCGCCGATCCAGCCGAGTGCAACAACCGGTATGACCAGCGTCACATAGTAGAACCATGCCAGCGCGTTCTGGTCGGTGAACACGCCCGGTGCGAGACGGAGTCTCAGCAAGAAGAGCCGGCGTTTGAGCGAAACTCTCCATGGATCGGGTTCCACACGGCCCGTCCCGCGTTCGATACCGCCGGTGTCCGAGACCAGGGGGTCTCTGAGCAGCGCGCCCAGGTTGTCGGCATCGTCGTCGGCGAGGACATAGCTCCAGGTCTGGTCCTCCACGAGCATGCCTTCGGTGAGCCGATAACGCGTTTCTCTCGCCCGCCGCTCGGCCGTGTTCGACTCATCGGACCAGCGCACTGTGACCCGCGCCTCCGCAGGGGGCTCGACCACCCAGAGAGGCGCCGACCAGTCGATGTCGACATCAACAGCGGCAATCAATGGGGAGGCAGCGATGTTTCGGGTCTGGGCTCCAGTGACATAGGGAACCAGCCCCGTCGTCGTCTGAACGAAGATGGCGAATGGGACCAAGAGCACGACAGTGAGCCCCGTATAGAGTCCCATCCGCCTCCAGAGACGGTCGCTGCCCCAGTGAGTCAGGCCCAGGAAGCACACCGTCATGATGGCGATGTAGACACCGTGGTCGTGGCGAAGGAGAAACGCCATCGCGGTCAGGACAGCCAGCAGCGTCACGTTCAACCTGGTGCCACGCCGTGCGTACAGCAAGACTAGAGCGATCGCGAAGACGTACAGAAAGACCTTCGGATAGGCGTACAACCGCGGGAAGGAGAGGGCCGTCAACAGGGCGGCACCTCCGGCGAGAAGACGCGTTAGCCAGACAGGCGCGCGGAGAGATGAAACGCCAGCATTCCACCGAGCGCGACCAAGGAGATGGTCAGGAGTGCCTCTCCAAACAGGCTGTAGCCAAAAGCCAGTTGGGCCGCAGTCGAGGCATAGTTCTGGAGAAAGAAACCGCCATCAAAGAAGTCTCGCACCGGCAGGTCGCCAAGCAGGATCTGGCGGGCACGGGACAAGTGCGCGAAATGGTCGTTCTTGAAATCGACGGTAAGAAACCGAAAGAGGAAGATACAGACGAACACCCCGAGGTCGAGCACAACGAGGTTGATCGACGCGCCTGATGGCGCACTCGACTCTGATGAACTGTCAGCGGTCAGGGCCATGGTGACTGCGGGACGGTCTAGGCTACTCTATCTCGGAGCGGTCACCGGCTCTCGCCCCCGCTCAACGCAGTCAGGCGCGATAGCCCTCTGGCGACTTGTGTAGTGAATCACGGTTCCGGGGGCCTAGCACAGTTCGGACAAGGTCGCCGCAACCAACGTGTAGAAGCGGGCGACCGACGCCACATGCACACGTTCGTCGGGCGAGTGCGGAAACTCGATTTGCGGACCAAACGAGATCATGTCGATGCCTGGAATCTTCTTGCCGAGAATGCCGCACTCAAGACCAGCATGAATCGCCTTGACCTCGGGTTCCGTGCCGAGCTCGCGTTTGTGGACCGCCTTTACGACCTCGAGCAATCGGGACTCCAGGTCTGGCTTCCACCCCGGATATGCGGCGTCTTCCTCCACTGATGCCCCGGCCAGCATCCCAACCGCGCGCACCCCCCGGCGCATCGCCTCGAGGGCTGAATCGATCGACGAGCGGCTGCTCAAGCCAACCCGCAGCGTGCCGTTTTCTGCGACCACGGTGGCCAGATTGACACTGGTCTCCACGAGATCGGGAATGTCATAGCTCATGGCGCCGACACCGTGAGGCAAGGCATTGATCAGCCTGAGCACTCGTTCCGTAGTCGCCTGATCCCAGGCCACTGGCGGCGGCGTGCCGTCATCCACCGTCAGCTGCATCCCCGGGTCAGCCGGACCATACTCGGCGCGGATCGCCTCAATCTCCTGCTCGACCGCCGCCATGACGGCGCCGCGGTCGCCCGCGGTCACCAGAATCGTCGCGAACGCCTCGCGTGGTATCGCATTGTGCGCACTCCCGCCCTCAATCCGAGCCAACCGGAAGCGACCACCGCCATATGACGCCCACAGCGCTCGTGCGAGCAATTGCACGGCGTTCCCGCGCTGCAGGTGGATGTCGCAACCGGAGTGCCCCCCTTTGAGACCGGTCAACCCGATCGACAGTGCAGAGCCGGCGGCCGGCTCGGTGGCCAGCGGCACGGTGAGCTGGGTATCCCCCCCGCCGGCGCACCCCACATACACGATGCCATCCTCCTCGGAGTCCAAGTTCAGGAGCTGGCGGCCACGCAACAAACCCGCATCGAGCTCCGCGGCCCCGGTCAGGCCGGTCTCCTCATCGATGGTGAACAGCAACTCCAGGGGGCCATGAGCGAACCCCGTGTCACCCATGAGGGCGAGCATCGTGGCCACCCCGATGCCATTGTCCGACCCCAGAGTCGTGCCGGTGGCGGTGAGGTATTGACCGTCGAGTTGCGGGACAATCGCGTCGGTCGCGAAATCGAACACGACGTCGGAGTTCTTCTCCTGCACCATATCCAGA
This sequence comes from Vicinamibacterales bacterium, assembly GCA_029940535.1. Taxonomy (GTDB): domain Bacteria; phylum Acidobacteriota; class Vicinamibacteria; order Vicinamibacterales; family UBA8438; genus UBA8438. Next base: position 36,394 of record JAPYUM010000019.1, on the reverse strand, counting down.
TGCGACTGAAGAATGGTGACCGCCGCACCCTCCTTGCCGGGGGTGGCCGGTTTCCGCACCACCACATTGCCGGAGGCATCGATTTGGTGGGGTAGCCCGTGACGATCGGCAACCGCCACCACGTGGGCGCGCATCCGCTCCTCATCTTTCGAGGCTCGCGGAATGGTCAGAATCTTGTCAAAGTGCTGCCAGACGGCAGTCGGCTCAAGCTCCGCGACGAACGTCATGAAACCTCCTGGTGCGGTGTCCGAGTCCCGCGGACACGATGCGAACTCTGAGGTCGGTCCCGACCCTGCAGGCGGCGACCCCGTCGGCGTCCACCCGTCGTGCAGGTGCCCGCCCGCAAGGCGGGGTGTATCATCAATCTACACCATGACTGCGGCACGAGCAGCGGCGAGGGGCGCCAGGCTTCGACGCGCGACGTGGCGACCACACTTCGTCGTAGGCGGCACCATGTTGGTTCTGCTGGCGGCCGGAGGCATCGCGGTGGGGGCACAGCCTCCAGCTTCCACCGAATCGCGCCCTCAGGAGGCGGAGGTCGTCCCCCCACCGGCGCCGGCCGTCCCACCCGAATCGTTGGCGCGCATCCGACGCGCGCTGACGCTCGGTGGACGGGCAAAACCTCCAACCGCGGGGCTCGATTTCAGTGAGGACGTTCTGCTGCGCGACGAGCGCCCAAGAGCGGAGCTATGGCCCAACGTGGGTATCGTCGCCGGCGTCGACCAGTTCAGCCGAATCGGTCCGCCGGTCCGGGGGGCACTGCCCGGTCACTGGGACATGGTGGCCGCCATGACGCCTCGCGAGGTGACCCAGATGGGCTCCACCGATGTCATGGGCATCGCGACGGCGGCTGCGTTCAGCGCGGCCGCTTTCACCGTCGTCCCCTCTGCCGTCAGGGCCATTCGGGGCTGGTTCCTCGGCGATGATGACGGCGCCATGCCCACCGATCCGCTTCTCACCCCGGACGAGACATCGTTCGCGCTGACCGGCGTGACCAATAGCCATTCAGTGCTCGACGCCAGCATCGACCAGCGTGGACGCACTGTCGCGCTATCGCTCACCGTTACGGCGGAGACACCGCCCGGCGCGGCCCGTGCGCTCGGCGACGATTTCGTGCGTTTGGTCAAAACGATCGCCGCCACCGAACCGACGCCCGGCGACGACCTCGGCCCCGGCGACTTCGACTACGTCGTCCACATCAGCACGCCCACCAACGCGCGCCTCGCCCGTGGTGGCAAGTCCACGTCGGACCGCGCGATGAACTGGTAGCGCCGAGTGCGGTGACCGGCTGCGCGAGGGCGGACCTGAAGACCCGCGGCTACGTCTCTCCGGCGCGGGCGGGCACGGGATACACAACCGCGCCGCAGCTCATTCCTCCGTCGCGTACCGTGCGGCTCGGACGTTGGCGGTGATCGCGTGGGCCAACATGCGCTCCATCTCGCACTGTCGCGCCGTCACGCGCCCCACCTCGACGCTCGCGGACGGGGTCATCTTCTGATACGTCACCGTCTTCAGAAACTTGCCCACCCAGACACCACCCGTATACCGTGCCGAGCGGCTTGTCGGCAGGATGTGGTTGGTGCCGATCGCCTTGTCGCCGTAGGCGACCGTCGTCTCCTCGCCGATGAACAGCGAGCCATAGTTGCGTAGACGCTCGTGATAATAATCGACGTCTTCAACATGGATCTCGAGATGCTCCGGGGCCCAGTCGTCGCTGAGGGCGATCGCCTCATCCGGGTCGTCGGCCACCACCACACGCCCGTTGTCGCGCCAGGACACACCGGCGATCTCGCGGGTCGGGAGGACCGCGAGCTGCTGTTCCAGTTCCACCAGCGCCCGACGCGCAAATGACTCGCTCAGGCAGATCAGAATCTGTCCACTGTTCGGGTCGTGCTCGGCCTGCCCGAGCAGGTCACACGCCACCAGCGACGGGTCGGCGCCGTCGTCCGCGATGATCGCGATCTCGGTGGGTCCGGCCAGCAGGTCGAGCCCGCACTGGCCGAACAGCTGCCGCTTGGCCTCGGCGACAAACCGGTTACCGGCGCCGCACAGTAGGTCGGCCGGTGGCACCACCCCCATGCCGTAGGCCATCAGCGCCAACGCCTGCACTCCACCCAGCACGAAGATCCGATCGGCCCCCGCTTGATGCATGGCGTTGATCGTGGCGGGGAAATAGCCCTCCCCCCGCACCGGCGGTGTGCAGCCGATCACCGTATCGACTCCGGCGACCTTGGCCGGGATGATGCTCATCTGCGCTGACCCGAACATGGGATAGCGCCCACCGGGGACGTAACTACCAACGCACCTGACCGGGATGTGTTTGTGGCCAAGCACCACGCCGGGACGAATCTCTGTTTCGAGCGGCAATAGCGTCGTCAATTGCGCTTCGGCGAACGCCCGGACGTTGCTCTGACAAAAGGTCGTGTCGGCGACCAGCTGGTCACCGCATCTCCCGATGGCCTCGTCGATCTCACTCGGGCTCAGCTCGAACTGGGGCGGAGTCCAGTCGTCGAATTTCCCGCTGTACTCGCGCACGGCGTCGATGCCGCGCGTGCGCAGATCACGCAGCAGCTCCGCCACGTAGCTCGAGGTCTCGTCGTCCTCTTCGAACAGTCGGTGTCCGCCGTCTTTGATGATTTGCATGGGAGTGGGGGTGATGGGGCGCTTGGAAGGCTGGCGGCTCTGAAGACCCGCGCCGACGTCCTGGCCGTCACAAATCCATCACCGCCTCGATGTCGGGATCGATCGTCGGGGGGGGAGACGCCAGCGAGATACCGAAGAAGAGCGTCGTCGACAGCAGCAGCGCGACGAACCCACCGGTAATCCCGTACGGGACCGCCAGACCGAACCCTTCGATACCAAAGTTGACCACGAGGCTCGTCACGATGGCGACGTTGGCCGCGGTCGCGGTGGCCCGTTTCCAGTTGAACCCGATGGCGACGGTTGGCACCAGCGCCGCGGCGAACGTCCCCCACCCGAAGGCGCCCAGCAGCGCCACGAGATCTTGCCGTGAATAGAGCACGAAGACGGCGGAGCCGACGGCCAGCACGACGGTAGCCACTCGCGCCCAGAACAGCTCGTTCGACAACGATCGACCGTACAACGCCCGGGGGATGTCGTGCACCACGGCGGCCGCGCCGAGGTTGAGGAAACTGTCGGCGGTGGACATGATGGCGGCAAACAGTCCGGCGAAGACGATGCCGGCCAGCATCGGGCTCGCGTGGAACTGTAGAAACTGCGGCGCCGCTTCGTCGGGGCTGGCCAGCTCAGGATGCCCGCCCTGGATCACCAGCGCCCGCATCGCCAGTCCGATGCCGAGCCACAGCAGCGAACACAACATGTACCCGCCGGCGCTCACGGGCAGGGTGCGACGCGCATCCTCGACCCGCCGATTCATCATGAACTTGGTAATCACGTGCGGCTGCCCGGCCGAACCGAGCACGAACACGACAAACCAGGAGAGCGAGCCCATCATCCCGAGCGTGCCCCACGGACTGACCGCCTCCGGATCATCCTCGACGAGTGTGGTCACCAGACTGGTCAACCCACCATCCACCGCGCTCAGCGCCGCGAAGAACACAAAGACCGCCGCCACGATCATGATCGCGCCCTGCACCAGATCGGTATACACCGACGCCACGATTCCGCCCGTCACGCAGTAAAACACCAGCACGGCACATGCGATCACCATGCAGGTCAGGATGGACACCTCGGGAATGAATGAGACGTTGTTTAGCACGTCGCGGAGCACCGTGGCCATCGCGAGTATCTGCGTCCCGAGATAACCAAGGACACCCAGCAAGATGGCGACGGCCGTCAACAAACGGGCCCGTTCGCTCCGATATCGGGCCGCCACCGCGTCCGGGAGCGAAATGGTGTCGCGCAGCTCGGCGATCATGCGCAACCGGGTAGCCAGGAGATAGAAGCTGCAGCAAAAGGCGAGTGGGCCGATGACGGTCATCCAGGCGGAGCTCAGCCCCATTCGATAGACAAGCCCAGGCCCCCCCACGAACCCGAACCCGCTCATCTGGCTCGAGAAGAGGGCGAGCCCCGTGACCATGACCCCCAGGTCGCGACCCGCCATAAAAAAGTCGCGGGGGGACTTGGTGCGCCGCAACGCCCACACGCCGACACCGACGCACATAAGCAGGTAGACAACGACGAAGGCGAGCGTGATGAGCGATCGGGAGTCGTCCATTACAGCGAGCCGGGGCTGGAATGATCAGAGCGACCGATATCGGCGCGCCGGGCCGCGACGATCTCCCGAAAGCGCTGCATGTCGTCGGGCGTCGCAATCGACCGACTGAACAACAGGACGTAGAGGAGAACGACCAGGAACTCGGCTGGCCAGAAGCCGTAGAGGAACCAGGCGGTCGGGGCGGGTAAGGACATGACCAGCTCGGGCGTCTCGTCGGCCAGGTAGCCGCTGTACGACAGCACCATCATCGTGAACAGCCCGCCGAGTACCACGCCGCTCCCGCCCAGCCACAGCCGAACCGGCCCGGCGCGCTTCACCCCAAGCATCAGACAGCCGACGATGATGGCGAGCTGCAGCAGACCGAACGTCCAGCCGAGCCACAACATGGGACGATGCCGGGCCGGCCCATCTCCGCCGTGATTCATCGACGGAAACCGGGGATGGGTGATGCCGTGACCGTTGTAGATCCGCTCCAGCCCCCCGTTCGGCGCTGGCAGGTCATTGAACGGCACCTCCTCGGTCAGGAACGCCAGGTTCGTGACCACACACAGTGCCACGAGCAATCCGAACAGGACGACCGGCAATTTCATCGTGATCTCTGTGGTCTCGGCTCGGCCAGTGTAGCCTGTCCGCTCACGGAGGTACAATCGAAACTCCCCGCCGGACAGGGCGTCGCGCACGACGGATGGTCGGGGCACGGGAGACGAGATGAGACACCGACACCTGGCGTGGCTCGCCGGAGCGCTGCTGGCGGGATTCGCACAGACCGTGGAGGCCCAAGATGGACCGCTCGACTATCCGCAGTGGCGTGGCGCGCGTCGGGACGGCGCGGCCGCGGCGTTCGTCGAACCGGCCACCTGGCCAACCCGGCTGACGCGTCAGTGGCAGGCGGAGACAGGACTCGGCTACGCCACCCCCATCCTGGTCGGTGACCGTGTCTACACCTTTGGGCGCCTCGACACCGACGAAGTGATCATGGCGCTCGATGCGACGAGCGGGGCGATGGTCTGGCGCACCGCCTACGATGCGCCCTTCAGGAACAACGCTGGCGTCTCACGGCATGGACCCGGTCCCAAGTCGACCCCGCTGTTCTACGACGGCGCGGTGTACACCTTGGGTATCAACGGCGTCGTGTCGGCGGTTAACGCCGACGACGGGTCGCTGCTATGGCGTAAACCGGCTGAATCGGTCGAGCCGCTGTACGCCACCGCGCTCTCGCCGGTGGCCGACGCCGGGCACGTCATCTTTCATCTCGGTGGACAGAATGACGGAGCGCTGACGGCGTTTGACGCCGGCACTGGCGACGTGGTCTGGAGATGGGACGGCGACGGCCCCGCCTACGCGTCTCCGATGGTGGCCGAGTTCGGCGGCGTGCGTCAGATCGTGACTGTCACCCAGGCCCACGTGGTGGGAGTGGCGGCTGCCAGCGGCGAGTTGCTGTGGGAGCGTCCCTTCGTCTCCCGGTCGACCAACAACTCCATCACCCCAATTGTGGACGGGGGCGACGTGATCATCACCGGACACGACCTCGGGGTGACCCGTTTCCGGCCACGGCTCGAGAACGGACGCTGGACCACCGAGACGCTCTGGGAAACCGACGAGGTGTCGATGTTCATGAGCAACCCGGTACTGGCGGGCCAGACCTTGTTCGGCATGTCGCACCTGCGCAGTGGACAGTTCTTCGCGGTTGACGCCGGTAGCGGCGCCACGCTGTGGCGCACCGAGGGCCGTGAGGCCACCAACTCCGCGGTGGTGCGGGCGGGGGACCTGCTGTTCTTGCTGAACAACGACGGCGACCTGGTCGTGGCCCGAACCGACCGGACCGGCTTCAGTCAGATCGCCCGCTACGAGGTCGCCCCGACCGCCACCTGGGCCCAACCGGCGATCTCCGGAAACCGACTGTTCATCAAGGACGAGTCGAACGTGACGCTGTGGACGGTGGAATGACATCGCAACCGCGGCGGTCACGATTCGGTCCGGCGCACGCCCTCCTCGGGGTGACTGTCGTCGCGCTTCTGGCCGCGCTGAGTGCGACCACGCTGCGAGGACAACGGGGCGGTGTATTCCGTGAGTCCCGTGATCACCCCGCGATCCGGTACTCGAGCGGCCCGACCACGGACGCCGTCACCGCTCTCAACGACACCGTCCAGTCCGGCGACCTCGAACTCGCGTTCGAGCCCACGACCGGGTATCTCCACGCAATCCTCACGGCGCTCAACGTGCCGGTCGAGTCGCAGGTGACCGTCTTCTCGAAGACAAGTTTCCAGGCGAACCGGATCAGCCCGGAGAACCCGCGAGCGGTCTTCTTCAACGACACCGTGGCGGTGGGGTGGGTCCGCGGCGGCGACGTGCTGGAGATCGCCTCGCTCGACCCCAGGCAGGGGGTACTGTTCTTTTCGATCGACCAGAAGCCGGCCGAGCGACCGCAGATTCAACGCAATGACCGGTGCCTCGCCTGTCACCTGTCCTGGGACACGCTGGGCGTGCCGGGACTCGTCACGCTCAATACATTGCCTATGCCGGATGACCCGAACGCCTACGCCGTCGGTTGGACCACAGACCACCGCAGCCCACTCGCAGACCGCTGGGGAAGTTGGTATGTGACGGGCGCGCCGCCGGGACTGAGCCACCTGGGCAACACGGCAGAACCGATGGAGTACCTCCCGGGCGGGCCGTCTGACCCGGCGCCCGAACTAGCCACGCTCGAGGGACTGTTCGACCTGTCCGGCTACCCCACGCCGTACAGCGACATCGTGGCCATGCTGGTGCTCGAGCACCGCAACCACATGATCAATCTGCTGGTCCGAATTGGATGGGAAGCCCGCGTCGTGGGTCACGCGCCGCAGACCACGGGCGGCACGTCGAGGGACCAACCCCAGATTGACCTGGCGGACACAGCGGAGGAGTTGGTGGACTATCTGCTGTTCATCGACGAAGCGCCGTTGCCGGCCGGTCTCAGGAGCACATCGGGATTCGCCGAGCGGTTCTCCGCCCAGGGTCCGTTCGACAACCAGACCCGTTCGCTGCATCAGCTCGACCTGGACGGTCGCCTGCTGCGCTATCCCTGTAGTCCACTCATCTACGCCGCCGCGTTCGATGCGCTGCCGGCCGAGGCGCTCGCGGCAGTGTACGCACGAATGTGGGTGGTGCTGTCGGGCGCGGCCCCCGAACCTCGTTATGAACGCCTGAGCCGCGAGGACCGGCTCGCCATTGTCGAGATTCTGCGCGACACGAAGACGACGTTGCCGGAGTATTTTGACAGCGACGTGCTGTAGCGGCCCGAAGACCCGAAACAGGTGCGAACAACGGACGGGCGCGCGACAATGCGCGCCCCGCGGGCCCGGAGTGGGGCTATGGGGCCCCCGCGAGGGCCCGCGTGGGGCTCGGGGCGCAGCCCCGTCTAATTACCGCTCAGGTCGAGCTCGTTCCGACCCGCGACAATCTCCACCTCTCGCTGGCGTCGATCCTGTCCGAAAATCACGGTCGCGGTGTAGAGCCCAGGAACCACATCTTCCACCACGAACGCCCCATCACGCTCGGCCACCGCCGAGTACGGCGTCTCGACCACCATGATGTCGGCGAACATTTCGGTGTGGGTGTTGCAGACCACGGTGAAGTCGTCGCCCACCTCGAAGGTATGCATATAGGAGCTGCCGTTCATGGACGCGACGTTGAAAATCGAGTCACCGGCGCTGTCTTTGACATGGACCGTGTGGAGATCGTCTTCGCTGTTCGTGAAATTGATGGTCTGACCGGCTCGGACGATGATGAAGCCGGGCACGAACTGACGGCCGATCTGGTCCATCACGGCCAGCTCGTCAGGAAGCGGCACGTCGAGGTCGTCGTGGGGCTCGAGCAGCACGATGGCCCTGACCGTCGCATCGCCCTCGGCGGCCGCGCCAACCACCTGGGCCAGTTCTACGTTCTGCGCAGCGGGTACGGCCACTGCATCCGGCCCCGGTCCCGAATCAGCCGGCTCCCCCGCGGCACAACCGGCGCCGATGAGCGCCGCCGTGATGGCCACCCATTGAGGTACACGTCTCGCTGGGTCAGCCACGGGCCGTTCGTCCGCAGGTCTGTCGACTGGATTGAGAGACACGCCGCCCGTTGGCAAGTTCGACATCAAGAGAGGGATCGTACCAGAAGTAGAGCCGAGCCGTGTGTACGGCCGCCCCGCTTCGGATCGGGCAGGGCATGGGGTCGCCGCTGAATCCAATTGCCACATTTTGGAGTGGACCCGCCATCGGAACGTGAGCACATAATGGGCCACCAACAAATTCCCGATCCGGGTCGGTAAGGAGGTGCAGGATGTCGTTTCTCAAGAGAGTCGGTCCCCTGGCGGCGATAACGCTGATGGCGATAGCCGCGGCGTGTAGCGGCGGGTCAGAGGCCACGGACACGGCCGCCCCGGCCGCAGCCCCGGCTGAGGCGATGGGCGAGGCCAGCGGCCCGCAGGCGCCGATGTTCGAGGTTGACCCGTTATGGCCAAGACCGCTGCCGAACCACTGGCTGCTGGGCTCCACCATCGGGGTCGACGTGGACACGCAGGATCACGTCTGGATTGTGCATCGCGCGTCGACGCTGGCGGGGAATGAGACATCCGCCATGGGCGACCCGCCCACCGCGGAAGACTGTTGCTTCCCCGCCCCGCCGATCCTGGAATTCGACCCGGCCGGGAATCTGGTGAATAGCTGGGGCGGCCCGGGCGAGGGCTACACCTGGCCCTCGTCCAACCACGGTGTCACCGTGGACCACATGGACAACGTGTGGGTGGGCGGCAACGGTGGCACCGACTCACACGCGCTCAAGTTCACACGAAGCGGCGACTTCCTGTTGGAGGTCGGCGTGCCGGGCCGGGGCCGCGACAGCCTGAGCCTCGACAGTTTCAGCCGTATCGCCAAGATTTCCTTTGACGGACCGGCGAACGAGATGTATTTCGCCGATGGTTATGGCAACCGGCGAGTGGCCGTGGTCGACGCCGACACCGGCGAGCTGAAACGGTTCTGGGGCGCTTACGGAAACGAGCCGGACGATGACTACTCCGAGCGCTACGTCCCGGGAGGACCGAACCTGCAGCAGTTCCTGAGCCCGGTGCATTGCGCTGAGGTCTCCAACAGCGGCCTGGTCTACGTCTGCGACCGCGCGCACGACCGGATCCAGGTATTCCAGAAGGATGGGACATTCGTGGACGAGATGCTCGTCATGCCGAACACCACCGGGTCAGGTGCCGCGTGGGATCTCGATTTCTCGCGTGACCCTGACCAGGCGTATATCTACCTGGCTGACGGCGTGAACCAGCGAGTGCACATCATCGACCGTGTCAACCTCGCGTATCTGACCAGCTTCGGCGACGGTGGCCGGCAGCCGGGCCAATTCTTCGGCGCCCACAGCATCGCGACCGACTCGGAAGGCAACATCTACACGACTGAGACGTATGAGGGCAAACGGGTGCAGAAGTTCGTCTACAAGGGCCTGGGCCCGGTGACGACGGACTATCAGGGCGTGGTCTGGCCCCAGTAGCACGCCGCCAGCGCGAAAGGTCAGCAATGCACGTCCGACGCACACCGACGTTGGTCGCAGTGCTCGCTCTGCTCGTACCGCTTGGGCTCACGGCCGGCGCGCAGCGCCGCACGGGGGCAGAGGCGGAACCTGCTCCGGTGCGTGGCTGCCTCGACAGAGACATGGTGCTTTGGGCGAACGCCACCAGCGACCAGGCCCGAGGCGCTCCCTTCTGGGTCGACGAGAGCCACCAGTTCGAACTGCTGGCCGACGGCGACATGCTCTTTGACCTCCAGGATTACATCGGTCACGAGGTGGAAATCACTCTCTTGCTCGAGTGGGACAGGGGCGGCGCCCAACCAATCGCGGAACCGGTCGCGCCGGGAGGCGGATTTCTCGGTCGGCCACAGACTGGCCCAGGTCAACCAGGCGGATTCGGTCGCCAACCCAGAGGACCAGGCGCACAGCCAGGTGGGGGTGGTTTCACCCAGCGGTCCCAACGCGAACGGGGCCCCGTCGCACCCATTCCAGCCATCGTCACGGAGGTCAGATCCGTCAGTGTGGGATGCCGCACAAACCGCCGCGGGCGCTAGTGCCCGGAAACCTAGCGTTCCTGCACGCGGGCGCCCGTCAACAAGTTGGTCATCCCGTAGTTTCCTTCGTGGCAGGCGTACTCGAACAACGGGGCGTCGGTGCGCTGCATCGGGATGGCCGCGGTGAACGCCGCGGAGAAGGTCGAGGGGTCGTCCACGGTGAACTCGTAGCGCAGCGTGTCGGCGTCGACCCGGGTGAAACGTTCGACCAGATGCAGAGACTCGCCAGACCCGTAGCTGGCGACAATCGTGTAGAAACTGCCGGTCTTGTCGGTGTAGTTGTCGCTCTCAACGACCAGCGTGTCACCCTCCCACCGACCACGCGCATCGCCCATCCACTGCCGCATTCCGTCCGGGAGGCCCGGACGACCATCCAGCGGGACCACCCTCGCCTCGTGGATCATTTCGCTGAGAATCACCACGTGGTCTGGCGTCTGAAAAATCTGCACGTTGTTGTTGTAGGCGCTCGGCAACATCGGCGGTCCCGAGTTGAACCCAAGCATGCACCGCTCCGACAGGCCGAGATCCTCCGGACCATAGGCAGGCGACCCGATCAGCACCCGCCCCCGAACCGGGCGGATGCCCGCTGCCCGTTTCGCACGCGCTCGCTCTTGCGCGGCGGCCGTGCGTGCCGGAATGCGGCCGTCTGAGGGAGCGATGATCAACGAGGTCCTCAGGTCATCGGTCAGGCTGTCGCCCCAGTCCCACCAAAAGTCGTTGTAGGCGCGTTCAACGTCACGCTGCGCGCCACCGTCTCGCCGGTCCGCGTTGCGTCCTTCGGCGGATTGGCGCGTGAATTGGGCCGCTTCTTCCGCCGTCAAGACCGCCTTGTCTTTCAGCGCAGCCGGACGCTCCAGGGGCGTGATCGTCCGGAAATCCCAGACGCCACCCAGATCCGGTGCACCCCACGCGGTGCGAGCCGGTTCTACGCTTTGACCGACCGCCGGCCACGCGGAACAACCGAGTACCAAAAGGATGACGAGGAACAGACGACGACTACGTGACTGCGTGTTCACTGAGACCCCCAGTCGGTCAGTGCGACGCCAGACGCGTACGACACCACGAAGAAGCCGAGCCTACTGATCGAACAACGTCAGGTCGATGGCCTGCGCCATGGCGCGATAGCCGACATCGCTCGGATGTAGCCAGTCACCCGACTGGTAGTCTTCGCGGAACTTGCTCGGCTCCGCGGCATCGCGGACGGCGGCATCGAAGTCGATCACCGCGTCGTAGGCGCCCGATGTCCGTACCCACTCGTTGAACGCCTGACGTTTCACTTCGCCGATGTCTCGGAAGTAGAACGCGCCCTCGAATGGCGCCAGCGTCGCGCCGTAGATCTTGAGGCCCTGGGCGTGCGCGCGCTCGATCAGCTCGGTGTGCCCCGCGATGATCTCCTCCACCGTGGGTGATTCCGAGTCGAACGCCATTCCGATGTCGTTGGTCGATTCCAACACGATGACATGCGTCACGCCAGGCTGTGCCAACACATCGCGGTCCAGTCTCGCCAGGGCGCTGGGGCCAAAGCGGGCATTGGGGTTCGGCGGCGGGGGTGCCGGCGCATTCGCACCCCGGGCCAAGATTCCGAGACCCGCGTTGTGGCTCAGCACCCGGTTCCCGCCAATTCCGACGTTGAGCACGCCGGGCGGCGTACGGCCTGGCCGCTGCGCCAGACGACGGGCCAGGAAATCGGGCCACCGGCTGTTGGTATCCGGCGTCGATGCGGTGCCGTCCGTGATGGAGTCGCCGAGCGTCACGATGACCGGCGTGCCATTAGGCGCCAGGACGTCGACACGGGATAGATAGAACCAAGACTGGAAGGTCCGCTCGACCGGCAACTTTGCCACCCCGGTATGGTCGCCACCCGGCGACAGGTAGTTGGTGGTAAGCCCTGTTCCGTGGACCGTGGCGCCGTCGCCCGCCGCCGAGTCGCTCGTCACGTGTAGATCGATCACCAGGTCGGAGAGCGCCGGCACACCCATCTCGACCGGGTCACTGACCACCATGGCCCCGGGAGCGACGGTGGTCGACGACTGCCCCCCGAACCGGAGCGGAGCCCCGGCGTGCGTGTCGATGGAGGCATCGCCGCTCCGCAACGCGACATGCGCCGCGCCGATGTCGAGCGGCTCGCTCCCAAAGAGGTTCGTAACCGCCACCCGGACCGCGGAGCCGCCGATACTCGTGTGAATGATCTGGCGGACGGTCTGGTCGTGAATCCGCACGGGACCCGGTCCGCGCCCGGCGGGAGCGGCGTCGGACGGTGGCGGCAGAAGCACCGGCGCGGTGGCCCACGTGCCCACCCACGCGCCCGAGTCCTGAGCGCCGGCGCGGCCTGGCGTCGACAGGAGGGTCACGCCCACCGCCAGCAGGATGGCGCAGCCGGCGGTGAATCGACGAGAGGGACGTGCGAATCTAGCGAATCTCATGGTGCGCTCCTTCTACGATCCCTGGAGCATAGCTGTCCCGGCGCCGCGTGACAACGCGCGGAGCCGACGCGGACGCGTCGCTTGGCACACACTACCTCCATGACAACTCGGGATCAGACTGTCTCGGTGCACGACATCGAGCTGCGGTATCAGCTCGTCGGAGAGGGCGAACCACTGCTCCTGCTTCACGGGTTCTTTGGGTCCGGCGACACCTGGTCGCAATCCTCGGCGGGCTCGAACAGTCGAGCCAGAGCTACCAACTCATCATTCCGGACCTTCGCGGCCACGGCGGCTCAACCAACCCCAGCGGCGAATTCACGATGCGCCAGTCCGCGCTCGACATCATCGCGTTGCTCGACCATCTGGGCATCGAGCGCGTGAAGGCAATCGGGATGAGTGGCGGTGGCATGACCCTCCTGCACCTGGCGACCCAGCAACCGGACCGCGTGGAGGCGTTGGTGCTGATCAGCGCCACGACCCACTTTCCCGAGCAGGCTCGGACCCTGACGAGAAGCACCACCGAAGAGGCACAAACCGAGGACAGCTGGGACATGATGCGGACACTGCATCGCCGCGGCGACGAACAGATCCGGGCGCTGTGGCGTGTGGCCCGCGGATTCGCCGACAGCCATGACGACATGGCGTTCACCCCGGACGCGCTGTCCGGCGTCGCGGCCCCGACCCTCATCGTGCACGGGGACCGTGATCCGTTCTTCCCGCTGGAGATCGCGCTGTCGATGCACGCGGCCATCCCGACCTCTTGGTTGTGGGTCGTGCCGAACGGCGGCCATCTCAATCTCGTGGCCGAGGGGTTGTCGGACCAGTTCGTGGCGACAGCCTCGACGTTCCTTCGAGGGGACTGGACTCAACCGTGATTGGTTTTTCGATCGGGGACAGACTCGGGCGCACCATCGTAAACGGCCCGCGACCAGCGACCGTCAATTAGAATGCACTCGACTCGGAGACACTCATGACATCACACGATCGTTCGGTTCTTGCGCTGGTCGCCCTGTTTCTCCTGATGGCCGCACCGGTCGCAGCCCAGCAGGGCGCGCCCAATGGCGAATGGCCGACCTACGGGGGTGACCTTGGACACACTCGGTACTCGGCCCTCGACCAAATCGACGCCGACACCTTCGACGACCTCGAACTGGCCTGGCGGTTCAGCACCGCGAACCTTGGTCCCGGACCCGAGTACATCTTTCAGTCGACCCCGCTGATGGTGAACGGCGTCCTCTATACGACCGCCGGCACGCGTCGGGCCGCGGTCGCCATGGATGCGACGACAGGCGAAATGCTGTGGATTCACCGACTCAACGAGGGCGAACGGGGCTCGGGCGCGCCGCGCCGGCTGTCCGGGCGAGGATTGACGTACTGGGACGACGGCGACGACGGTGTCGTCTTCTACGTCACACCGGGATACCGCCTGATCGCGTTGAACGCGCTCACCGGCGGGCGGATATCTGACTTCGGCGAAGACGGGATGGTCGACCTCAAGCAAGGACTTGATCAGGACCTCGCATCGGACGCCGAGATCGGCTTGCACGCGGCGCCGGTCATCTCGAACGGCGTCATCATGATCGGCGCGGCGCACCTGGCCGGGGTTGCGCCGGCCACAAAAGAGAAACCGAAGGGCTACGTGCGTGGTTTCGACGCGCGGTCTGGTGAGCGGAAGTGGATCTTCCACACGATTCCGACCGCTGACGAGCTCGGCAACGACACCTGGGGCAACGACTCGTGGCGCTACACCGGCAACACCGGGGTGTGGGGGCAGATGACCATCGACGAAGAGCTGGGCTACGTGTATCTCCCGGTGGAGATGCCGACCGGTGACCTCTACGGCGGGCATCGTCCCGGTGACAACCTGTTCGCGGACAGCATCGTCGCGATCGAGATCGCGACGGGCAACCGGGTGTGGCACTTCCAAACGGTGCACCACGATGTCTGGGACTTCGACCTGCCCAGCGCCCCGATTCTGGTCGACATCACCGTGGACGGCCGGGCGATCAAAGCCGTGGCCCAACCGACCAAGCAGGGGTTCCTCTTCGTGCTCGACCGAACCAACGGCGAGCCGGTGTGGCCGATCGAGGAACGACCGGTACCGCAGTCCGATATCCCGGGGGAGGTCACGTCAGCGACCCAGCCGTTCCCCACGAAGCCGCCGCCGTTCGACCGTCAGGGCGTCAGCGTGGACGACCTGATCGACTTCACCCCAGAGCTGCGCCGTCGGGCCGAGGAACTGGTCACCGGCTATCGCATGGGCCCCCTCTTCTCCCCTCCGTCGGTGGCCACGTTGGATGGCACCCTCGGCACCCTCCATCTCCCGGGGCTGACCGGCGGCTCGAATTGGCCTGGCGGCTCGTTCGACCCGGAAACGGGCATCTTCTACCAGTATTCGAAAACGGAGGTCCACAGCCTCGGCATGGTGAGCAATCCCCAGCGGTCGAACATGGACTTCATCATGGGACGACCGCGCCCGCCGGCCGGCGCCGCCAGGGGACGCGGTGGTCGGGGCGGACGGGGTGGTGGCGGATTCGGCGGCACCAACATCGACGGCATCACCATCGTGAAACCACCGTGGGGACGCATCACCGCGATCGACCTGAACCGTGGGGAGATCGTGTGGCAGGTGGCGCACGGGGAGACGCCAGACAACATCCGGAATCACCCGCTGCTGCAGGGCGTGGACGTCCCGCGTACGGGGGTCGCGAACGCGCGGATCGGCACGCTGGTCACCAAGACGCTGGTCATCGCCGGTGACGGCGGACTGTTCACCAACAGCGAGGGTGTACGAGGCTCGGCGCTACGCGCCTACGATAAGGTGACCGGCGAGGAAGTCGGGACCGTGGCCCTACCCGTGCCGGCCACCGGATCTCCGATGACCTACATGGTCGACGACACGCAGTATCTGGTGGTAGCGATTGCCGGCGGCGGGTTTGCGGGAGAGTTGTGGGCCTTCACGGCACCGTAGAGCCGGAGCCCGATGCGGTTGGCCGCCGGATCGAGATTTCGTAGCCGCGGGTCTTCAGACCCGCCCGGGGTGTCCTAGGGCTCGTTGACCGCCGGCATCTGAATTCCGCGGTCGGCCGGGTCGAAGATCGCTTCCATCTTCTCGTCGCGGTCCGCCACGAAGCGAATCTGGTCGCGGTGGGTCTGCAAGCAGTCGTAGCAGACGGACCCTGGCACCTTGTGCCCTTCGCCTTCGGTGTCCATCCCCCGCTCGGCCATCACCACTTCGAGGCGTGCCGCGGTCAGCACCTGCGCCTTGTAAAAGTCGGAATAGCTGAGGCCACGGGCGACCGCCAGGGGCGACCAGCCGTCTACGGTGCGAGCATCGAGGTCAGCACCCTGCGCGATCAAGTAGTCGAGAACATTGTCGGCGCCTCGAAAAGCGACGCCGTGCAACGCGGTCTCACCCCGGTAGTTGGCGGCGTTCACGTCGTTACCGGCCTCGACAAGCATGCGGACCGCTTCGAGCACCTCGTCTTCCTGACCTTCGAGCGAGCCACCATCCTCACCGGGATTCCACAGCGCCAGGCCGGCCGCTACCATCAATGCCGTCGTGCCGTCGGCGGTCGGCATGACCGGGTCGGCGCCGGCTTTCATCAGCACCCGCATCGCCTCCACGTCGGTCACCTTCGCGGCCAGCATGAGGGCGTTGGCGCCGAGCCGGTTGAACCGATTCCGTTGGCCGTCGCGCATGCCGTTGCGTGTCATCCGGGCGTTAACGTCGACGCCGTCCGCGAGTAACTTGCGAATGAGATCGATGCTATCGAGCGTCCCTGAAGCGAACGGCGCGGGGGTGCCAAATCCGGTGTTCATCCGGCGCGTGCGGATCGTCTGGTGCAGCGCATTCCAGCCCGCTCCGGCGTGGTTGGGGTCGGCGCCCCGGTCGAGCAGATAGGCCGCCATCTCCCAGTTGGCGTTGGCGGCCGCGATCACCAGCGCACTCTGACCGTCAGACACGGTGTCGTTCACATCGGCGCCTGCCTCGAGCAGCACCTGGGCCGCCTCCAGATGGCCGCCGCGCACCGAGAAGAGCAGCGGCGTGAAGCCGGTAGCCGGTACGCTCGCGAACGTCCGCCCGCGGCCGGGAGAGGGGTTGTCGGTCCGGGCCTGGATGTCGGCACCCAGTTCGGCCAGGGCGTGCACGACGGCCGCGTTGTTCCGCGCGGCCGCCCACATCAGCGCCGTCTGCCCACGCAGTTCTTCGCGCGCGTTCGGGTCAGCGCCGCGGACGAGCAACAATCGGACGGCGTCCTGGTCTCCGGTGCGGGCGGCGGTCATCAGCACCGTCTCGCCACCCGGCATCGTGCGGTTCGGGTCGGCGCCGGCGTCGAGCAACCGTTCGATCATCGCCGCGTCGCCGTTCTCCGCCGCGAGCCAGACCGGGCTCACGCCGTGCCGATTCGCGGTGGTCACGTCCGCGTCCGCATCCAGCAACAGGTTGACTATCTCAGGTCGCTGTTCATGCACGGCCCACTGCAGCGCGGTGGATCCGTCGCCCATGCGGGCATCGACATCCGCCCCCTGGTCGAGCAGGGCGCGCACGGCGTCAACGTCGCCGCCACGCACGGCATCAATGAGTGGTGCGTCAGCCTTCGCCAGGGCAGGTGCCGATACGCCCAATGCGAGCAATCCGACGAGCGCGGTTTGCAGCAGTCTCATGTCAATCTCCGACATACGTGTCTTCACGACGAACTGCCTCGGGCCAAGGCGCGGCTCGGAGGCGCGGAGCGGGGGCTTCGGGGTCCCTGCGTAGCGTCCGCGGGGGGTCGTGGCGCCGCCCCGTCTCATCACAGCTCCGCCAGCCGCCCCGTGCTATCGGACACGCTGTCGACATGCGCGCCCACCTTGTCGAGCAACGTCACACCCAGATTCATGAACGGCGTGTCGAGCTCGTACACCATGTGCCGTCCACCCGCGAGCTGTCCGCAGCCGCCGCCGACGAGCGTGACCGGCAGGTTGTACGGGGTGTGATGATCGCCGTCACCCATGCCCGTGCCATACAACAGGATGGTGTGGTCCAGCAGGGTTCCGTCGCCATCCGGCGTGTTGTGCATACGCTCGACCATGCCCGCGAACAGAGACATCTGATGCGTATTGATCTTCGTGTACTGCTCGATGTTGTGCGGGTCGAGCTGGTGGTGCGACACACTGTGATGTGCCTCCGGCACGCCGATATTGGGATAGGTGCGCCCACTGAGCTCGCGCGCCATCTGGGTGCAACTCACCCGGGTGACGTCAGCCTGATAGGCGAGCACCAGCATCTCGAACAGCAGCGACACGTGCTCGTCATAGTCATCCGGCACGCCACTCGGCTGCTCCACGGTCGGAAGCGGGGTGGTGGCGTTGCTCTGCTCTGCCCGCTGGATCCGCCGTTCGATCTCGCGCACGGCGTCGAGATATTCCTCGACCGACGTCCGGTCTCGCAGACCCAAACGCCGCTCAAGACGACCGATGCTCTCGGTGACCGAGTCCAGGATGCTGCGGTCGGTCTGCATCTGCGCCAATCGCGCCTCGACGCTGCCGCCATCGCCGAACAGACGTTGGAACACGACCCGCGGATCGCGCTCGTGGGGCAGGGGTGTCGTGGCCGTGCGCCAGGACGTCGAGTTCTGATACGTGCAGCTGTAGCCGTTCTCACAGTTGCCGACCGTGAAGTTCGACTCGGTGGTCAATTCGAGCGACCGCAACGAGGTGTCGGCGCCCAGGGTGTCGGCCGCATACTGGTCGATCGTCTTGCCAGCCTCGATGTCGGCCCCCTCGGTGCGTTTTGGCAACACGCCGCTCAACCAGCCGCCGTGCGCGCGGGTGTGCACCCCGCCGCCTTCATTGGTGCTGACAAGCCCTCGATTGGACAGGCCGCTCACCACCACCATTTGCTCGCGGTACGGCTCGAGCGGCTTGAGAGTCGGGGACATCTCGAAGCCCCGTCCCCCGCCACCGAGGGGATGGAAGTTCGGCAGGAACATACCGTTCGGTGCATACACGAATCCCAATCGCGGCAGTGGATTCGCGGCAGTGCGGGCAGTGGCCGTCAGGGCCGGCGCCATCGCGTCGAGGAACGGCAGGGCGACCGTTGCCCCGATACCACGGAGCACGGTGCGACGTGGGAGCGCCTTCTTGGTAACGATCATGACTCGCTTC
Organism: Vicinamibacterales bacterium; assembly: GCA_029940535.1. Classification (GTDB taxonomy): domain Bacteria; phylum Acidobacteriota; class Vicinamibacteria; order Vicinamibacterales; family UBA8438; genus UBA8438. The sequence goes on along the minus strand of JAPYUM010000019.1, from coordinate 17,531 downwards.
TCCTGTGCAGGAACGGATAGCTGTTCACGATGCCGACGATGATGGCGTGCATGCCGTAGTCCTCTTCGGACGCCTCACGCACAATACGCCGCACGGCCGGCATGTCGTAGTAGTCGAGACCGCGGCCCAGAGCATAGGTCAGCAGCTTCTCGGTGACGGTCGTGGCAAACCGATCGGGTCGCTCGACCAGCGCCGCTCGCAGTTCGGCCACCCCATCGAACGCGGTGCCATCCGGCAGCGTCCCGGACGTATCCAGCGCGTTGAACGACTCGTCGACCTCGCGTGACCGTCCGATGGCGTCGAACCGCTCGAGCGCAAACCCGGCCGGATCGATCATCGAGTGACACGCGGCGCACACGGGATTGGCGCGATGCGCCGACATCCGCTCACGCATGGTCGCCACCTTCGCCTGGGTCTTCTTGTCGTTCAGCGCCGGAATATTGGGTGGCGGATCGGGAGGCGGCGTGCCGAGGATGTTGTTCAGAATCCACTTGCCCCGGAGCACCGGCGAGGTACGGATCGCGTGCGACGTCAGCGTCAGAATACTGCCGTGGCCCAGCAAACCGCCACGCGGGCTCCCGGCCGGCAAACTCACGCGACGGAAGTGGCTCCCCTGGACGTTCGGAATGTCGTAGTGGCCGGCGAGCCGCTCGTTCAGAAACGTGTAGTCGGCGGTCAGCAGGTCGAACACCCCGCGATCGTCACGAATGATGCTGTCGACGAACAGCTCGGTTTCGCGCAACATCGCCTGGCGCAGCGTCTCGTCAAACGCCAGCGAATACGGGTCACCGGGCCGAACCGCGTACTCGAGGTTGCGGAGCTGCAGCCACTGGCCGGCAAAGTTGCGAGTGACCGCTTCTGACCGCGGGTCCGCAATCATCCGGCGCACCTGCTGTTCGAGAGTGGCCGCGTCGCTCAACCGCCCGCGCTCGGCCAGTATGAGCAGTTCGTCGTCCGGGATCCCGCTCCACAAGAAGAACGAGAGCCGGGAGGCCAACTCGAGGTCTGTCACCCGATACGACGTGGCCGGCGACGCCCCGACCGGGTCCGCCTCGATACGCACCAGGAATTCCGGACTGACCAGCAATCGGCGGAGGCCGAGCTCAATGCCGTCCTCGAAGCTTCCACCATCCGCGCGGCCCATCTCGTAGAAGTCGAGCAGCACCGCAAGGTCGGTGTCCGTCACCGGGGCGCGATACGCGCGACGCGCCAAGGTCGACAGGATGGTCCGGGCGCAGCCCGGCTCGTCCGCCGGGGTGGCCGGACGGCACGTGAAGATGCGGTCACGGCTCGGGGTCTGACCGGGACCACGCGCATCATGGGGTCCAGAGATGGTCACCGTGCTGACAAACGGCAGGCTGCCGCCCGGGCCACCAGCGTTCCCCGCCGTCCGAGGATTCTGAAAACGCTCCCGCACCTGCTCTACCAGCACCGGCGGACGGCGTGAAAAGGCCACCCCCACCTCATGCCGGCCTGCGCCGACCGGCACGCGCAAGTTGAGCTGAGAGCTGGTCACATACGGGTTGGCCTCTCCGTCGGGGGGGGCGGGTCCCAGGACATACTGTTCGACCGGCTCGCCGTCCACCGTCACTTCCAGCCGATGCTCCTCTCGCAACCCGCGGTTGCCGTTCAACTGGATGCGGAGGTCGTAGTCGGCATCGAGCGGAAACAGATAGTCCACCAACATGCCGCCACGCGTGCCAAACGGCAGCCCTTGCGCGCGCTGATGCTGCTGTTCGTCCTGGGCGGCTCGAAACGTCTCGGAGACCGCAGTCGGCGGCGGACTCCCGACCGCCAGTCGGCTGATCGACCGGCTTGCCGTCAGATACCGCTCCAGCAGCGCCTGCGACATCCGCAGCACGCCGCCAATGTTGTCGAACCCGAAGCTGGCATCATCGGCCGGCAGAAAGTCGTCGACCTCGATCTCGAGCGCCAACAGATCTCGAATGGCGTTGCGGTATTCGGCCCGGTTCAACCGGTGGAAGGTGGCCGTCCGGCCTGGGTCCGGCGCCGCCGTCCAGGTGTCGTCCAGTTGGGTCTCGAGCCAGGCACGGAAGCCGTCCAGGGTGGCGTTGTCAGGCCGAGGACGTCCGGCCGGCGGCATCAATCCGGCGCGCAGTTTGCGCACCACCTGCTCCCAGTGCGCAGCCCCGTCGCCAATTTCGTCTAGATCGAGCGTATCTAGGGTGAGTCCGATGGCGCGCAACTGCGACACCAGTGGACTGCTCGCGGCGCCAGCCCCGGCCACAAGCCTTTCGCTGTGGCACGTCACGCAATACTGGTCGAGCAGGGCGCGGTAAGGGGCCGTGTCCGACCCAGGTGCAGGTTGTCCGAGAGCAGGGCGAGCCGCGCACAGCCACAAGGCCGCGAGCGCGCACGCACGAAGACGTGTAATGCGCCTAGTCATCAGTGCGGTGGGGACGGCTGGCCGCTCGAGGCGCACGTCCTCAGTGAAGCTGATCGTAGACCGTACGGACCATCGGAGCAAGGCAGACCGTCGTGTCGAACTACGGCCCGGTGGGACGGCCGGGGCCCACGCGTACCGGAAAGCGGTCCGCAAAGGCCTGGCTGGGCCGAACGGACAGAGCCATGCTCTCCGAAGCATGGGGCGGGACAAGAAAGAGCGCGGCTAGCCCGTGGGACTCCGCGAAGCGCATGCCAGTATCCGGTCCCAACACGTAGAGCGCGGTCGAAAGAATGTCGGCGGCGAGCGGGTCGTCGTGCCAGACGGTGACCGACGTGCGTCGGTAGAGGGTGTGACCAGTGCGTGGATCGAGGATGTGGGTGATCGATTCCCCATCGACCTCCAGCGTGCGTTCTGATGCGCCGCTGGTGGCCAACGAGCCGGTGGCGAGGACGAGCCCCATGGCCACCTCATACCGGCGTGCCGGGTGCGCGACGTCGACCGGCCAGCGTCCGGACGACGGGGTCATGCCGGATACGGCGACCTGGCCACCCAGGTCGACCCGCCAGACCGCGTCCCCGCCCAGGTCCATCTGCAGGCGACGCAACGCCTCTCCTTTGCCGAACGCGCCGGCGTCGAGCGTGGCGTCGACCAGACGCGTCACCTGGCATGCGTCCGGATCGAGGTCAGCCTCGAAGTGTCCGAGACCGGTCACCGCCCAAGCGGCCGCCAGCCGATCCGCAGCCGGGCGGCGGCCGTCCTCGCGCAGTCCCCACACGTCGATCAACGCACCGACACCGGGGTCGAACGCGCCCGCGGTCGCTCGATGCCAGCGGGTCAGGGTGGGCCAGAGATCGCAGACTTCAGGCCCCAGTTGAAAGGGTTCTCCGACAGGATGGCGATTCAGCCGACTCAACTCGCTGTCGTGCCGCCACGTACTGAGGGTGGCTTCGGTCCGTTCGAGGCTCCTGACCATGCGCTCGAGTTGCCGCACGGCGGCGGCTCGGTCCGTCGACTCGACGGCAAGTGTCGCTCGCGTGCCCATCAGATACAGCGTGCGCTCGACGCTGACCGGGCCGGCAGCGGTGACTGGATAGAGAGAGAGGTAGGACAGCGCGCCGAGCGTGAGGAGCACCGTCGCGCGGCTCACGTCGAGAGACCGGCCTCGCGCCGGAGCGTCGTCGTGGCAATGTCGGACACCCGGCTCATTCGCCAGCCGATGACGAGATGCAGACTATAGCCGGCCACGAAGAACGCGCTCGTCGATACGTGGGCCCAGAGCATGACGGTCACCAGGGTCGGGGTCGAGGCCACCTGCAGCAGGTAGCCGGACAGCGCCATCGTCGAAAAGCTGATCAGGGACATCCACCCGGAGCGACGATTGCCGGCCGCCGGGGAGGTGAGCTTCTTGAGTGTGTGCGAGCGGAACAGCATGCCAAAAAACGCGATGAAGAACGGTGCCGCCAACAGATGCAATGAGAGCATGGCCGGCTGCCACGGATGATTGATGACCGAGAAGGGGTCCACCGCGGTCACGAGGTACTTCATGTAGAAATACGCGACGCCGGTCACGGCCACCGCACCATGCAACGCGTTGAACGCCCACTGCTCCCACCATTTCATCGTGTCACCGCTCCAACTGTTCTTCCGGCAACTCCAGCACCCAGTCGATGGCCAACACCCGTCGTACGGCGGCGTTCGTCGCGCCGGCCGTCAAGGTAGCGCCAGCAATCGGGCGAATCGCCCGCTGCACCGCCAGATCGTCGTTCAATGGGCGCCGGCCGTATTGCCCCAGCCAGCGCGCGGACGCCTCATACTCCCTCGGCTCGAGAAACGCGGTGACATCGATGCGTTTCACGCTACCGTCGGCCTCAAGCGAGACGAGGAGGCTCTCGCGCTTGGTCCGGACAACATGCGTGTCGACATAGGCGCGTCCGACGATCCGTCCACCTTGCGTCGCCACATAGCGGGCGACCAGACCGCTCTCGACCTCCGCCCCGGCCAGCTCCCCAATCCGCGCCATCTGGGGCGGGGTCAGAAACACCCGCTCCGCGTCGAACATCGCCTGCGGGAAAACGGCGGCCAGGGCCTCCTCGCGAGTAATCCGGTTCTGAGCGGCCGCACCCCAACCTGTCAGCAACGGCGCCAACAGGACCAGGACGCACAGACGTCGCGCGGCGGAGTGGAGGGGCATCGTCAGAACGCGTATCCCATGTTGACGTTGTATTGATTGACCCCTGTGTCGGCGTCATTGCTGACCCAAGCGTGGTCGACCTTGACCACGATGTTAGGAATCGGTTTCAGCTCGATGCCAGCGGTGACATACCGGTTGTCCGTCGACAGGCTGCGGGCGAATCCGGTCGGCATCCGAGCCTGGGTATCGACCTGTTCGAGCCGGACGTACGGCGTCAAGGCCACCCCTCCGGACGACCCCACCTGCGACAGCAGGTTGTAGCCGACCTGGATGTAGGCGCCCTGCATCCGCTCGCCGATACCGGTCGACCCGGCGTTGCCGAGAGACGTGTTGAGCTGAGCGACGTCATCGAGATGGGCGCGAGCGAACAAGGCACGCACATCGAATCCACGCACCTGGGCCTGTCCGTGCAGGTCGAAGATCGTTGTGCGCACGCCGTACTCGGTGCCGTCGACCACGATCTCGCCCTGACCCGAATCGCCCGTGTAGAGGCTCGCCCCGAAGAACACCCCAGGCGTCGGAGTCACGTCCACGCGGCCCGTGAAGGCCATGCTGGTCGCTTTCGCCTTGCCGCCCTTCTGGCGCCCGCCCCGTACGCCGCCAGACGAGAACTTCGCCCCGTTGAAACCGTTCATTACATAGGCCCGGTAGGACACGAGCTCGTGGGTCCCGTAGATGCCGGCACCGTTCTCCCGCCATGTCGAAGGGATGACCCTGTTCTCGGTGACGGGGCGCTCGGCGCCCATGAACACCGTCGGCTCGTGGAACTCGTTGACCAGCCCCATTGGCGCCAGCAGCATGCCACCGCGGACACCGAAGTTCTCAGTTGCCTGGTAGTCGAGATAGGCGAACTCGACAAAGATCTCCTTGGCGTGCTCGACCTCGATTTCCGAGTTAAACAGGAACTTGTCGTTGAATCGATACCCGGCGTAAATGATCGCGCGCAGAAAGTCGAACTGCGTAGTCCGACCCGTCGGCGTGCCGGCCTCGGTCTCGTCGGAGAAATTCTCGAGGAGCATCTCTCCGTAGCCGGCGATCGAGACGCCACGGTCGAGACCGTAGGCGGCCGCCGCTGACGGAGCCAACCCCAACCGCCGCGCATCTTCGACACTGACCGGTGCGACATCCTCTCCGCTCCGCAAACGCTCGACTTCTTCGGCGAGTAGATCCAGTCGGCGCAGTACTTCCGCCAGATCGGGTTGCTGCTCAGCGATTTCGGCGCCGGCCGGAGACCCGTTCGTACCGTCGCTCGCACGCGGACCGGGAGTGTTGTCGACTTCCCCAGACGCGGTGGGAGCGCCGGCCACCGCCGTGTCGACCGCTGTGGGCTGGGAATCATCGCCATGCTGGGTTTGCGCGGTCGCGGTGGTGGCGAGGGCGCACAGCGCCAACGCCGAGATCATCTGTATGCGCCAGGAAGGGACCTGGTCTGTCTTTGCCGTCATGGGCTGTTCTCTCGGTTGCGGTTGCGCGCCCCGACGACCATCTCTACAATAGTTACTGCTGGATGCGTCATCAGCTCACGTAACCTGGTTCGAAGCACGTTCAAGGAAACGCCGAGTGACCGTTCAGTTGGCCCGTCGGGTGTGACAGCACCCGCGGGCCCCTTTTCTTTCCACCCGTTAAAAATGAGATCCGATCTCAATTTGAGATCGCCATGATATATCCGACCTTTTTGGTCGTCAATAGAAATGAGACTGAATCTCAAAAATACCGCGGGTTTGTCGGAGGCGGCCAGACTGGACCCACTTCGGGGCAAATGCCTGATGGACAGCGCAGGAAGGGAACGGAGGCGCTGGCACGCGTACGCGCCAGCACCTCCCCGTCGACAACACTAGTCGCCGCCGGACCGCGCGGGTCGTACGCGGTCGGCGGTCGTCACGCCGGTTACTGCTCGTTCGAGGTCCGAGCAGTCTGGTTCAACATCAACTTCTGTACCCGCCAGTTGTTCATGTCAGCGATGAACAGGACGTTCTCATCGCGGCAGGAAATACCGTGGATCCAGTTGAACTGTCCCGGCCCGCGACCAGACTCTCCGAGGTAGCCCAGCATCTCGCCGTCCAGTGTCATCTTGTAGATGCGGCCCGGATCCTCGTCAGAAGCGAACAGATACTGCGTGTCACCGCCGGAGATACAGAGCGCCCACGGCGCGTGCGCATCGGGACGACCCGGGTTCCGGTTGCCAAGCACCGGCTGGTAGTTCTTGTCGAATGGAACCGCCATGACGATCGACTTCAGGAGGTTGCCGTCCGAGTCGTACTTCTGAATCCTCCGGTTGGAACGGTCGGCCACATACACATTGCCGGCGCGGTCCACCTGGAGACTGTGCGGCAGGCGGAACTGTCCGGGCTCGTTCCCGTAGCTGCCCCACGACTTCAGCCAGTTCCCCCACTTGTCCATCTTGCCAACCCGCGAGTTGATGTAGCCGTCGCTCACGTAGATGTTGCCGTCGGCGTCCCACCCGACATCAGTCGGGCCGCCGAAGTAACTGTCCACCTGTCGCGCCTCACTGGCGGGCGGGTGATGGTACTCGTCGAACCCTTCGGGACGACGCCCGAGATTCAACACGACGTAGCCGTCCGGGTTGATCTTGGTCACGGCGTTCGTCCCTTTGTCGACGATCCAAAGATTGTCCTCATTGTCGAACCGGACCGAGTGGCCATAACCGAAGCCATACACGTTCTGGCCGACCTCGCGCACGAAATTCCCCCGATCGTCGAACTCGAGCAGGTTGGTCGTGGCGTTGCCGAACAACGGCCCCGTGGTGGACGAGCCGGGGTGGTTCAGCACGATCAGGTGGCCCTTGGAGTTTTCCGCCACCCCGAGGGTCTCGCCGAGATTCATCGTGGCTGGGTACTTCAGGTAGTCCGGCACCGACACGAACGGAATTTCCGGCACGTTCTGCTGCGCGAACACGGGCGCGGCCAGAGCAACAAGCGCCACGGCGATCATGAAACGTTTCACTGGAACCTCCTTGAGGCCCGGTCGGCGGACCGGGAGCAAATCACAAGACAGACAGTGTCCGTATGATAGCCCAGACGAAGCCCGCTGGCGGCTACGAGTTATTCCAACCAACGGCTGTGATATCGTGTGGAAACTATCTTCTTCCCGCCGCTGGCGGTTATCGCCCACGCTCCCGCGTGGCCGGTAGGGAAGGTGGAAGGACCGAAGCCAATGCGCCTCCAGATTATCGTCTCGCACTCATGAGTTCCCTGACCTTCGGGTAGGTCTGCCAGATCCGCACCGGGACCCCGCGTCCCCCATCTCAACCGCTGATTTGTTGCTGTCCACCGCCCCGGGCGGTCGGGCGACCTGTAATCCGAGCTCGTTCTGTCGGCATCGCCAGATACGGGTCCACTTACACCGTGTTATGTCACGCGCCGGACGGCGCGTCTGAGGTTTCATGTCACTGTCAGGTGCCCCGCCGGTCACCAGTCCGCGAACCGGAGCGTGGACCGACATTCGGAATTCGATTCGGGGAGTGCCCCGCGACTACACGACGGGCAGTATCGGGCGCGCCGTCATGCTGTTGGCCATCCCGATGGTGCTCGAAATGTCGATGCAATCGCTGTTCGCGGTGGTCGATGTGTTCTTTGTCGCTCGGCTCGGTCCAGAAGCGGTCGCCATTCTCGGCCTGTCGGATTCGCTGCTCGCACTCGTCTTCTCCGTGGCCATCGGTCTCTGTATGGGCACGACGGCGATGGTGGCGCGACGCATCGGCGAAGGCTCGCCTGAACAGGCCTCGGTCACGGCCGTACAGGCGATCGCCACCGGCATTGCGGTGTCCATCGTGCTCGGGACCATCGGCGTGGTCTGGGCGTCGGATCTGCTGCAGATGCTCGGCGCAACGCCGGAGCTGGCGGCCAACGGCCGCTCGTTCACGTCGATCATGCTTGGCGGCAGCATCACGGTGATGCTGCTGTTCCTGATCAACGCCATCTTCCGAGGCGCCGGAGACGCGGCGCTAGCCATGCGCTCGCTGTGGCTGGCGAACCTCATCAACATCGTGCTCGACCCGGTGTTGATTTTCGGACTCGGACCGTTCCCCGAGATGGGGCTCGAGGGTGCGGCCATCGCCACGACGTTCGGCCGCGCCATGGGCGTGCTCTATCAAATCCGGCATCTGACGAACGGACGAGGCGTGATCCGCATCGACTGGCGGCGGGTCACGATGGATCTGGCGGTGATGGGCCGGCTGCTGCGGGTCAGCGGAATCGGTGTCGTGCAGTATCTGATCAGTACGGCCAGCTTCCTTGGCTTGATCCGGATCCTCGCGCCCTTCGGCGAGACGGCACTGGCCGGCTACACGATCGCCATCCGCATCATCATCTTCATTCTGCTTCCCGCCTGGGGCATGGGCAATGCGGCGGCCACGCTCGTCGGCCAGAACCTCGGGGCCGGGAATCCGGAGCGGGCCGAGCGGTCCGTCTGGTTCACCGCGCGATGCAGTTCGGCGTTCCTGGGGTCGGTCGGGCTGTTCCTCTTCGCACTCGCCGAGCCGATCGTCGCGTTGTTCACGACCGAACCGGCCGCGGCCGCCACCGCCATTGCGTGTCTCCGAACGATCAGCTTCAGCTATGTCTTCTGGGGCTTCGGGCTGGTCACGGTCCAGGCGTTCAATGGCTCGGGCGACACCACGACGCCGACCTGGATCAACTTCTTCATCTTCTGGGTCGTCCAGCTGCCCCTGGCCTGGACGCTGTCCGGGCCGGCCGGATTCGGGCCAACAGGACTGTTCGCGGCCATCGCCTGCTGCCAGAGCCTGCTCGCGGTGGTCGGGGTGCTGGTATTCCGACGCGGGACATGGAAGCGACGCAAGATCTAGGATGCGGCCCGGTTTCCTGGTAAGCCGGTCGTCTGGCTAGGCGCGAGGAGGGAGCATGTAAGTGGCATGTGACCCCGCTGAGTCAATGCCGCGACGTCCGCCCTTGATGGACGGAATGCCAGGAAACCTAGCTGTCTTTCTTTGGGCGCTGGTTGAACGCCAGGACGCGCTTGCGAAGGCGGATGCTGTTGGGCGTCACCTCGACCAGTTCGTCGTCGGTGATGAACTCGATCGATTGCTCGAGGTTGAGCAACCGGGGCGGTACCAGACGCAACGCGTCGTCGGCGGTGGACTGCCGCATGTTGGTGAGCTTTTTCTCTTTCGTGACGTTGACGTCCATGTCTGCCGTCCGGGCGTTCTCACCGATGACCATTCCCTCGTAGACCAGAGTGCCCGGTTCCACGAAAATCTCCCCCCGCTCCTGCAGGTTGTAGATCGCGAAGGCGGTCGCCTTGCCCGAGCGGTCGGCCACGAGCGCGCCGGTGGGTCGACCGGCGATCGGGCCATGCCACGGTTCCCAGCCGTCGAACAAGTGGTTCATGATGCCGGTGCCGCGGGTATCGGTCAGAAATTGCGAGCGGAATCCGATCAAGCCGCGTGTCGGGATCCGGAACTCGAGCCGGATACGCCCGCTACCGTGATTGACCATCTTCGTCATCGTGGCCCGGCGGGTCCCAAGCTGAGCGATGACCACCCCTTGGTAGTCCTCTGCCACATCGACCACCAGATGCTCGACCGGTTCCTCGGTCCCGCCGTCGACCTCACGCGTGACGATTTGTGGCCGCGACACCTGAATCTCGTAGCCTTCCCGACGCATCATCTCAATGAGAATCGACAGCTGCAATTCGCCACGACCGATCACGTTCATCTGCTCGGGCGACTCAGTGTCCTCCACCCGAATCGAGACGTTGCCGATGAGCTCTCGCGCGAGCCGATCCTTCAGGTTGCGCGAGGTCACGAATTTACCGTCGCGCCCCGCCATGGGGGAGGTATTGATTCCGAAGATCATCGACACCGTCGGTTCGTCCACATGCAGGGGTGGAATAGGCCTGGGGCTCTCTGAGTCGGTGATCGTCTCGCCGATGGTGATGTCGTCGATGCCGGCCAGGCAGATGACGTCGCCGGCCGCCGCCGCCTTGACCTCCACCCGTCGCAGACCGTCGAACGTATACAGCTTCGTGACCCGAGTTCGTTCGATCTGGCCATCGATCTTCGAGACCGCGATCTCGTCTCCCAACCCGACCCGGCCGTTGAGGATGCGCCCAATCGCGATGCGACCCAGATACTCGCTCGAGTCGAGGTTGGACACCAGGACCTGGAGCGGCGCGTCCGCATCTCCGGTCGGCGGGGGCATGTGCTCCACGATCGCGTCGAGCAGCGGTCGCAGATTCTCTCCCGGCAGAGCCGCATCGAGGCTGGCCGTGCCCGCTTTCCCGTTCGCGTAGAGAACCGGGAAGTCGAGCTGATCTTCAGTCGCGTCCAAATCGATGAACAGGTCGTAGATCTCGTCGAGCACTTCCGCGGGTCGCGCGTCGTGCCGGTCAATCTTGTTGATGACCACGATCGGCTTGAGCCGCTGCTCGAGCGCTTTCCGCAACACGAACCGGGTCTGGGGCAACGGCCCCTCGGAGGCGTCCACAAGCAGCAGCACACCGTCGACCATCGTCAGCGTGCGCTCGACCTCGCCGCCGAAATCGGCGTGGCCCGGTGTGTCGACGATATTGATGAGCAGATCACCGTAGTGAATGGCCGTGTTCTTGGCCATGATCGTGATACCCCGCTCGCGCTCGAGCTCGGTGTTGTCCATCGCCCGCTCCTGGACCCGCTCGTTGGCGCGGAAGACGCCACTCTGGTGGAGCATGGCGTCGACCAGCGTGGTCTTGCCGTGGTCGACGTGAGCGATGATCGCGATGTTGCGACGCAGCGGGTTGGCGACACCGGTGGCGGCGGTCGCCGTCACAGACACATGGGGTCCGAACAGGAAGTGATCATCCCATGATGATATATCTGTTACTTAGACGGGGCTACGCCCCGAACCCCCCGCGGAAGAAGCGCTACCGAGCGCCATCCCCGCGGCAGAGGCACCATCGCCAGTCTCATTCCCCGATGTGATCGTGGCCGAGCGCGGCGGCTTTATCCCGGAGGGCGTCGAATACGACCGGACCAACGGCCGGATTCTGACGGGGTCGTTGTCGGAAGGTTCGATCCTAGAGATTCACCCGGACGGACGCGTCAGCACGGTGATCGCCGATCCCGATCTGGTGTCGTCTGTCGGCATCGAGGTCGACGAAGTGCGGGACCGATTGCTGGTGGCCAATTCCGACCGCGCGGCCTTCGACGGGAGCAGCGCGGGCCAGGCTGAGTTGGCGGTCTATGACCTGACCTCGGGTGAGCGGATCGCCCTGGTCGATCTCGCCGCGGCGGTCACCAACCCACCGGACGACGCCGCCTACTTCGCCAACGACGTCGCGGTGGCGGACGACGGAACGGTGTATGTGACGGACACGATGCTGAACGCGGTGTACCAAGTGACCCGTGACTACGAGGCGTCGCTGCTGCATCGTTTCGACGACCAGGCCGGCGGCCCCAACGGTATCGAAGTGCATCCCGCCGGCTATCTACTCGTGGCGCGAGGCGAGGAACTGTGGAAGATACCGGTGCGCGACCCGTCGTCGGCAGCAGCCGTCACCCTCCCGGCGGCCATACCAGGCGGCGACGGCATCGTCTGGTCCGCCGGACGTCTGGCGATCGTCAGCAATTCGGACAGTCGTGTAGTCGCCCTCACGAGCACGGACGACTGGTCGACCGCCGAGGTGGCGGGGGTCGCGACCTTCGAGACGCCAGCGACAACGGCCGCGGTTATCGGTGACGACGTGTATGTCGTCCACCCCACGTTCGAGGGCGACGACCCACCAAGCGTGTCCCGCGTCACGTTCCAGTAGAACTCTTCGGGCAGGGCATCCCAGCTGGCGGCGTTGCTTTCGCGCTCACAGCTCGCCCGTCTAGGTCCTAATTCGCGACGTACTTGGTGACCCCGCCGCCAGCGGTCGGACGTGACCCGGGACCCTCTGCGGCGTAGACGTTCCCGTCGGCGTCCACCGCCACGCCTTCGCCAGCCACCCCCTGCAGAAACCGGACCTCGTGCGGATGCGGTGGCACGAACCCGGTCAACCGGTCCTCGCCGGCCGGTCCAATTCGCACGCCGGTCTTCCATCCCGGGTGATTCTGCACGCCAGACTCCGAGTCAATCGCATACAGCGTGTCGTCGGCGGTGATGAACAGTCCGCTGATCCGGCTGTACTGCTCGTACGTGTCGAGCAGCTCGCCTTCCTGGTCGAAGATCTGGATACGATGGTTGCCGCGGTCCGCCACATAGAGACGTCCAGCCGAGTCGAACTCCATCGCGTGGGGCGTCCGGAACTGTCCGGGCCTGAACCCGATCTCTCCCCATTCTTTGATGAACGTCCCGTCGGCCGAGAATTTCAGAATGCGACCGGTCGCACCCTCGGGCGGATCGGGATTCTGACCACTGTGACCATCGGAGACGAAGATATCGCCGTTGGGGGCGGTGATGACGTCGCACGGTTCGTTGAGCTGCCCCGGCCCGCTCCCGGGCTGGCCAGCGGTTCCGAGCCGCAGTAATTCCTCGCCCTCGGGACTGAACTTGATGACCTGGTGGCCCTTCGTCCCGGACTCGTTGCCTTGAGAGTCGGTGACCCAGACGTTGCCATCATCATCAGCGTGAATTCCGTGGGGCAGCACGAACAGACCCTTCCCGAACTGGGCCATAATCTCGCCGGTGTCCTTGTTGAACTTGAAGATCGGGTCGCGCTCCGGGTTCTCTTCGCAGCCGCCAGCCAGCGCCAGGCCGCCGCACCGGTCGTAGACCCACACGTGACCGTCGGGACCGATATCGATCCCGGCCGTCGACCCCCATTCACGGTTGTCGGGTAACTTCGCCCAGTCCAGAAGCACTTCTCCAGTCGGATTCGGCAGCGGGCGGTCGACCCAGTCGCTCCCGGTTCCCGTCTCCGCTTCGGCCATCGCCATCTCCGGCTCGGCCTCCATCGGCTCTCCCCCACCACACCCGGCGACGGTCGCCAGCGATACCACCACCGCGGCAAGACCGGCGCGTGTCATGAAACGCCCTCGGTTGTCAGTCATTCCAGTCCTCCCACTCGCGTGACGTTCTAATCCACATGCACCTCGGCGATCGCGATACCGCTCTCTCCGGCGACCGCGTAGACCAGAAACACCCGCC
>JAPYUM010000019.1:0-3747 GCA_029940535.1 Vicinamibacterales bacterium | reverse complement strand
TCGGCGATCGCGATACCGCTCTCTCCGGCGACCGCGTAGACCAGAAACACCCGCCCACTCTCGGCGTCCTCATATATGGCTGGATCGCGGAGCTGGTTGACGTGGCCATAGGCGGTGCTCCGCACCGACGGCTCGAGGTCGGCGTCTGCCCCCTCCCAGTCGTACTCGGGACGCAGCACTTCCACGCCCGGCGTTTCGCTCCAGCTTGTCCAGTCGTCCGCGAGATCGATGGTACTGAGCTTGATGTGCTCCGGCACGTCACCGACCTGAGTCCAGAAGACCAGGAGGGTGTTCCCCCGCCTGAGCAACGCTGAATGGCGCATGGACGAATTGAACAGCCTCGGCCCCTCTTCGAATCCGCCCAGCGGATCTCGAGATCGATAGAACTGACCCGGCATCGACATGGCGTAGGTATAGCCGTCGTGCTGGAACACTCGCATATAGGTCCGTCCCAGGCGTTCAGGTCGAGCCGAAAATGTGATCCCATCGCCGGAAGTCGCCACCCGAGACACCTGTCGGCTCACCCCATCGAGCCCATGAAAATACATGACTATGCGCTGATTCGCTTCATCCACGTGGACGTCAGGCGAGGCGATGTGCGGCGTGGTCGCCTCGGTCCGCACGTCGTGGGACAGGGCGGCGGCACCGTTCCGCCTGCGCGCCGCCGTCATCCGTTCGACCTCTTCATCGGAGATCTCGGGCGGCTCGGTCAGGAACTGTGAATCGGCGATCTGCAGGCTCCCCGGCGGATGGATCTGCCACGGCCCCTCGAGGTCGTCAGCGTAGGCAAGCCGGATGTACCGCCCCTTGTGGTCGGCAAAATACAGGTAATACGCCCCCAGTGGGTCCTCGACCCAGTCAGGCACCTTGATGAGCGACGGCCCCTGTATGTTCACCCCGATACTGGCGTGGAGGTCGGGTCTGATGATGGGCCCCTCCGAGAGGCGCTGGACGCGGACCGACTGAGCGGCCGACTCGGCCGCCACGCACACGATGGCGCAGGCGCACGCCGCCGCCACCCCTTTGGTCAACCGGTGCGAGTGGATCACGTCAGAGAGTCCTCCCAGAAATTCGAATAGGCAGAATACGCCATCTGAGACCGCGAACCAAGACGTCAGCGGCGGGTGCCCCGGTCGAGCCACTTCCCTGCCTGAGGGACACGGGTGTCTGCCATCCGGTCCAGCAACCTCGTCGGGTCAACGTCCGACAGCAGCAAGCCCCGATGAGTCGCCGAGATGAATCGCTGGCCAACCGCGTGGTCCAGAAAGTCCAGCAAGCGGTCGAAATAGCCCTCGACGTTCACTACGCCACACGGTTTCCGGTGGAGACCGAGTTGCGCCCAGGTCAGCATCTCGAACAGCTCTTCCAGCGTCCCCAGCCCACCGGGCAACGCGATGACGCCGTCAGAAAGCTCCGCCATCACCGCTTTCCGCTCGTGCATCGAGTCGACGACCCGCAAGTCGGTCAGCCCCCGGTGCGCCACTTCTTTCGCTTTCAGGTGGGCGGGGATGACCCCGATCACCTCGCCGCCGCCGTCCAACACCGCATCGGCCAGCACACCCATCAGGCCGACCTTCGCGCCGCCATAGACGAGCGTCTGCCCTCGTGACACGAGCACCCGCGCCAGCGCCCGAGTGGCGGCCGCATAGGCCCCGAGCGTTCCCGGGCTCGACCCTGTAAAGACGCAGATTCGTTTCACGAGTCGTGTGGGGCGAGATCGGCCCAGCTCACTCACCGCCAGCCGTAGCGGGAAGCGTGGCCGGTTGCAGCTCGTCTCGTGACAGCGGCCCCAGTCGGTCGATGATTCTCGCGTAGGCCCGGGTAATCTGCTCCAGGCCGACCGCCGGGATCCACTCGGGTGTGTCCTGCTCCGTATGCTTGATCTCAGGCGAGGTGATGACCTGGATCGAAGGCACGTCGCGCGCCATCCGCCCCATCTCGCCGGAGGCCCCGCTCTCCATGTCGGCGGTAATGCCGACATTGAACCGGCCGAAGGCGTCCAGCACGACGTCCAGGAGCGCCGGACTGCCATTCACCCACCACCGCATTGGCGACACCGCATTCATCATCCGCAACCGGGGCCCCCAGTATTTCGTGCGAACCGCCGCCACATGTTCCAGATTGATGGCAAGGACGGTGCTCGCGAGCGCCGTGCCGCGGTTGTCGTGCAGCCAGGAGGTCCCGGGTCCGCCGTGGTGCCCGACCGACCCCAGAAACCGGAGAGTGCGCGGACGCTCCGCCTGCGGAATCCCCGCATAGTGTTCGAGCAGTCCGACCATCACCGCCAGTCCGGACCCATTGTCGAGCGCCGCCTGAAAGTACCCGTCCATGTGCGCGATGATCAGAATCTCTTCGTCGCTGGCTCCCGGCAGCGTGCCCCAGACGCTGGCGGCGGTCAGCCCGGCCCGCATCTCGCTCTCCATCGTGTACCGCACGGTGACCCGCTCACCCTGTCCGAGCAGGTCGCGTAGCCGCATGCCGTCCTCGTAGCCGACGTTGAACCCGGGCCGATCTCCGGTGCGCTGCCACACCGCGAAGTTGTCCGAGATGCCATACACAATGCCAACCGCGGCCGCACCCCGTTCGATCGCCCGGGCCACCGAGTCCTCGTCACGAATCGAGTGTCGGAGGGTGCCGGGCCGCGGGATGTCCTGAATCAGCACCGCCTTCCCCTCCACATCGCGACCCAAATAGTCCGCGGCGCTCCCGCCACCAAGCCACACGAGGTCGAACTCGACCCCCTCATCAGGGGTCGAGACGGCACCCTGCGGCGGCCTGGCGGACTCGAGCGTAAAGGTCTCGCCGCCCACGGCGAACGTGAGGTCCCAGGCGGTCGGATGCCACACCGGGTTCAAGTCGAATGACTGACGGGAGACATCGTGCAGACCGAATCGGCGAAAGTATCCCTCCACCCAATCCTGGGTCACGACATGCCCGGCGGTGCCGACATTGCGGCCCCAGAAGAGATTGCCGGCGTCTCGGTCGGCCAGCGAGATGGCGTCGACCTCCAGCAACCACTCCTTGATCCGGTCCCCGTCGATGCCGGCGTACCGCTCATCGTCTGGCCGCAGCGGCACGCGGATGAACGCGTCGTCCCGGATGACGCCCGATGCATCCAGCAACGGTTGCCCCAGCGGATTGGGCGGCGCCGGCTGGGCCAGCCCGTCGGCGCCTGCGAGCGAGAGGATCGCGACGAGTGGCAGGCCGACGCGCGGCATAGCGGCGGAAGCACTCCGCATCTGGGTTCTCCTCCGTTCCTCTGTCCTGATGCTATCTGCGAGTGGCCGCAGTATAGCAGCGAGCGATCGCCCCGCTGACGCGGGCCCCGCACGGGGCACTGTCGTGAGACGAGGCCTGCGACGGGCCACCCTCACGACTGGGGGTTGTGCGTCACAACCCCGTTGTCACCATCCACTTCCAGCCGATCACCGTCGCGGATCTGAATCATCGCATCGCGCACGTTGACCACCGCCGGTATCCCGAATTCACGCGCCACGACGGCGCCGTGCGACAGGTAGCCGCCGGTCTCCATCACGATGGCCGAGGCGCGTAGAAACAAGGGCGTCCACCCCGGATCCGTGGACGGCGCGACCAGCACATCGTCGCGTGTCATCCGGCCCGCATCGTGTGGTGACGACAGGACACAGGCAGGCCCGGCCGACGTGCCGGGCGCCGCGGCCAGCCCGGCCCCGACGCGGGCGCCCCCCGCGCGGGCGGAAGCCCCCGACCCGGGCCCAGGCCCCGCCG
>JAPYUM010000112.1:7808-12965 GCA_029940535.1 Vicinamibacterales bacterium | reverse complement strand
TGGTGAGGGGACTCTTCGCCGGAGCAGTACAGCACCGGCCGGCCCATCTCGGCCATGCGTCCCGCCGCTTGCAACAACAGTGTGGACTTCCCGATACCCGGCTCCCCCCCGAGAAGCACCAGCGAGCCGGGCACCAGCCCACCGCCAAGCACCCGGTCGAGCTCGCTCACCCCCGTGGACAGACGCTCCGCATCACTGGTGTCGATCTCGGCGAACAGGGTGGCCCGCTCGGTCGTCAGCGGCGACCTGCCCGCCTTGCCGGCCGAGGCGGGCGTCGCCCGTTCCTCGACCAGTGAGTTCCACTGACCACAGTCGGCGCATCGTCCCAGCCACTTGCGTGATTGGGCTCCGCAGTTCTGGCAGACGAAGACGGTGTTTGGCCCCTTCATGGTGTGGCTCGACTGCTGACCGGGCTCGGCTCCGCGGCGTAGGTTCGGACGATCCGGGCGCCCGTGCGACAGAGAATCTCATGCGGCACGGTGCCGATGGTCGCCGCCACCTCGGCGACCCCGATGACGGCCCCCGACTGGGACCCGAGCAAGACGACCTCGTCGCCGGGCGTCACGTCAAGACCGGTGACGTCGACCGTGATGGAGTCCATGCACACCGAGCCCACGACTGACACCCGGCGCCCTCCCACGAGCACCGAGCCACGTCCGGCCAGACGCACGTCGAGCCCATCCGCGTATCCGGCGGGAACAATGGCGACCGTAGTGGCGCGGGTCACGGCTTCACGGGCCCCGTACCCGGCGGTCTCCCCGACGCGCATGCCTTTCACCGCCACGACCCGGCTGTGTAGCGTCATCGCCGGTTTCAGCGATAACCGTCCGGCCCACGCGAGCGGCGCCACGCCGTACAGCAGCAGCCCCGGCCGAACCGCATCGAACCACGTGGCGCGGTCGCGCAACAGCGCGCCGCTGTTCCCCGCGTGCCGGACGCGGGGACGTACGCCCAGCTCCGAGAGCGTCGTCAGGGCCTGGTCGAATCGCTCGCGCTGCTGGTCGAACAGCGGGTGGGCCGGGTCCTCAGCGGTTGCGAAATGCGTATAGACGGCGTCGATTTCCAGACCTGCCCCCGCCAGCGCAACCGGTACCGTACTCGCGAGGTTGTCGTAGCGGAACCCCAGGCGATTCATACCGGTGTCGATCTTCAGATGACAGCGAACACGCAGCCCCCGCCGCGCCGCCGCGTCATGCAACGCCCGCGCCGCGAACGGGGACGAAATCGTCGGGGTCAAGTCGTGCCTGAACACGCCGTCGAGGTCGCTGACACTGAGCGCGCCAAACACAAGAATCGGCGCGCGCACCCCCCCACGACGAAGTTCTACCCCTTCTTCGATGTCCGCACACGCCAGCATCCGGACCCCGGCCGCCTCCAGCGCACGGGCCACCGGCACCGCGCCGTGTCCGTAACCGTTCGCCTTGACGACCGCAATGACATCGACGCCACCCGAAGGTCCACCAACATGCGCCAAGACCGCCTGAAAATTGGCGCGTATCGCGTCGAGATCGATATGAGCGTAGGTCGGTCGGACCACGACGGCTGGAGACCTCCACGGCGGGACGGCGCCCACCCTCATTCGTAGGACGTAGTCAGATTCGCGAAGCGGGTTTGTTGCTTGAGAAAGGCGAGCTTCACGACGCCAGTCGGCCCGTTCCGTTGCTTGCCGATGATGATCTCGGCCATGTTCTCGTTTTCCGGCTTCTTCTCTTCCGGCGTCCGTTCGTACATCTCCTCGCGGTAGATGAACATCACCAGATCCGCGTCCTGCTCAAGTGCGCCAGACTCACGTAGGTCCGACAGCTGGGGACGGCGGTCTGCCCGGGACTCTGTCGCACGACTCAGCTGCGAGAGCACGATGACCGGTACGCTGAGCTCCTTGGCCAGTCCCTTCAGAGAACGCGAGATCGCGGCCAGCTCCAACGTTCGGTTCTCGAATCGCCCTCGCCCCTGCATCAACTGGATGTAGTCCACGACGATCAAATCCAGACCATGTTCCGACTTGAGTCGACGCGACTTGGCGCGCATCTCGAGCACCCCGATCGAAGCACTGTCGTCGATGAACACTTTCGCGTCTCCGAGCCGGCCAAGGGCGGCCGAGAGCTCCCCGTATTCGCGCTCGCTGAGGTAGGCGCCGCGAAACTTCTGCGAATCGATCTGCGCCTCGGTGGTGAGCATCCGCATGAACAGCTGCTCTTTCGACATCTCCAGGCTGAAGACACCGATCGATTTGTCGGTTTTCACGCCGAGATACTGCGCGATGTTCAGGACGAACGCCGTCTTGCCCATCGATGGCCGCGCCGCGATGATGATGAGATCCGACGGCTGGAACCCGGCTGTCAGTTTGTCGAGGTCGTCGAACCCGCTTGGCACCCCGGTGACGACGCCCTTGTGCTGCTGCAGCTTCTCGATGGTCTCGAAACTGTCCTGCACCAGGGCTCGGAGTGGCACAAAGCCGGTGTGGATGTTCTCGTCGGCGATTGAGAAGATTTCCTGCTCCGCGGTGTCGAGCAGGGTGTCCGCGTCCTCTTGCGCGCTGTAGGCCGTGTCCAGAATTCGGTTGGCCGAGAAGATGAGATTGCGGAGGGTCGCCTTCTCCTTGACGATTCGAGCGTAGTACTCGACATGCGTAGACCGTGGCACGCCATCGACCAGCCCGGCAATGTACGCAGGTCCGCCGACACCGTCCAGATCCCCAGACCGCCCAAGCTCGTCTTTCAAGGTCACGAGGTCGATCGCGTCGCCTCGCTCGTTGAGATTGATCATCTTGTCGAAGACGCGCCGGTGCGCGTCCCGAAAGAAATCTTCGGAGTCGAGCAGCTCCGCCGCCTGGTTGAAGGCGTCGTTATGGATGAGAATCGCGCCAAGCACGCCGCGCTCCGCTTCAAGATTGTGCGGCAGCGAGCGCTCGGAAGGGGCGGAGGAATCAGGCTCGGACATGGCGTCCGTCCGGGACGGCGCAACGGAGGGACGGCCTCACCGTCCCGGCCCGCTCCGCGTGCTACTCGTCAGTCGACTCGGGAGCAGCGGTCGACGGGGCCTCGCCGGGCTCGGTGCTCGGCGCGTCGACCTCTTCGACCTCTTCGACCAGGGGCTCGTTCTCGGTCCCCTCTTTGACCACATGCACGGTGACCTCGGTGGTCACCAGCCGATGTACCCTGATGCGAACGGTGTACTTGCCAAGTTTCTTTAGTGGCTCGTCGAGCAAGATCTTGCGGCGATCCACCTCGAACGACTGTGCGGACAGGCTGTCCGCCACGTCCACATTGGTCACCGAGCCATACATCGTGTTGGTCTGACCAACCCGCCGGCCAATGATGCAGACGGCCTGACCGAGTCGGGCCGCGAACGCCTCCGCCGCATCTTTCTCGGCCGCGTCGCGCGCGTCGGATACCACCCGTTCGCGGGAGACTCGGTGTCGGTTGGACTCGGTGACCGGCAACGCCAGCTTACGGGGCAACAGATAGTTGCGCGCGTACCCGTTGGCCACCTTCACCACGTCGCCACGGCTGCCGAGGTTGTCAACCGGTTCCCTGAGAATGACCTGCACAGACATTTGTGTTGCTCCGCTCGCGACGGGCGGGGCGCCGCCCGGCCAAGCCGGGCACGGTCCGCCGCCGCCTCTAGTGAACTGACCCCACACCTCGAGTCGGCCGGTTGGGGTACCGCTTACTCGCCCACGCTGGTGTCCTATCGAGCCCTCAATCGGTCACATACGGGATCAGAGCCAGCTGCCGGGCCCGCTTGATGGCCGTTTGCAACTTCCGCTGATGCTTCGCGCAGGTGCCAGACAGTCGTCGAGGCTGGATCTTGCCGCGCTCGGGGATGCTCGCAATGAGCACCCGGACTTCCTTGTAGTCGATGAACTCGACCTTGTCGACGCAGAAACGACACACCCGCTTGCGCCGGAACATGCCGCGCCGCGGCCGGTCGGTTTTCGGTTTGCCTCTGCTCGATCCAGCGCCCCTCATTCCTTCACCTCCGGTGTCTGTGCGGCCGCGTCAGTCGACGCCGCATCCGCAGTCGGTGTGGCCGTCTCAGTCTCAGGAGCCGGAGCGGCATCGCCTGCGCTGGCGGCCGCGTCGGCCGACGGCGCCTCCGCTGCGGGGGCGGCGTCCGCGGCCGGAGCCGGGGCCTCGGGAGACGTCGTATCCGCCGACGGTGTCTCGACAGGCGGCGCCGGAGCCGCCGCAGCCGCGTCCGACGGTGGGGCGGGCGCCGCATCGGCTACGCCCAAAGGCGGCAGACCGCGAGCTGCACGCCGTCGGTCTACGGTCGCTTTGCGCTTCGCCTTCAGTCTGCGCGCCTTCCGCAGGTCTTCGTCAACCCGAACGGTGAGATGACGCAGAATCTGATCGCGAACCCTCAGTCGGCGCTCGAGTTCGCCGATCATCGTACCCGGGCCGCTGATCAGCTGACAGATGTAGATGCCTTCGCCATAGTTGCCGATCTGATAGGCGAGCTTCCGGCGGCCCCAAAGGTCAGTGTTCTCCACCGTACCCCCGAGGGACCCGATGTGGCCGTCTACTTCGGCCTGCAGCTCCGCTACCTCCGCATCGGTGGCAACCGGGGCCACGATATAGATGAGTTCGTATTGTCGTCCGTCTACTGCGTTTGCCATGAGGCTCCTTCTGGACTGACGGCCGCCGTTGGCGGCAAGGAGTTAAAAAGACGGCGCGTCGAGCGCGCCGCATTGGAACAGCAAATTTTATCTGAGGACCGCCAAGCGGTCAAGGTCGCCTACTCATCCAGGTCCGCATCGTCCTCGCCCTCGGCCGTCTCCTGCCGGTTGAACCGATTCATCACCGGCTCGATCCCAAGTTCGACGAAGAGCCCGACGGCGTCGACCGCTCGGTCTACCGCGTCGTCCATCGCGGGTCGTTCCTCGGCGTCGAAACGGGACAACACCCGACCCGCCAGACCGCGCCTCGGATCACCCCGTCCCACGCCGATCCGAAGACGCGAGAACGTCTGGGTTCCCAGGCACTCGATTACGGACCGGAGCCCGTTGTGTCCCCCGTCTGACCCCTGGCGCCGCGCACGAAGGCGTCCGAGCGACAAGTTGACGTCTTCCGTCACGACGAACAGGTCTGAAAACTCAACCCGATAGTACCGCTGCACGGTACCCACCGCCTGACCACTGCGGTTCATGAAGGT
>JAPYUM010000112.1:0-7708 GCA_029940535.1 Vicinamibacterales bacterium | reverse complement strand
CCCGATAGTACCGCTGCACGGTACCCACCGCCTGACCACTGCGGTTCATGAAGGTCAGCGGTTTCAGGAGTAGCGCGGCGGGAGGCCCGCCCGGCAGCCCATGCGACTTGGCCAACACGGCGTCGGCTGGAGCCGATTGAAACTCCAGGCCCCATCGACGCGCCAACTCGTCCACGACTTCGAATCCGACGTTGTGGCGGGTGCCGTCATACTCGGCGCCAGGGTTGCCGAGTCCGACTATCAGCTTCACATCTCGCGCCCTGTCCGCACGGCTCGCGGAGTAGTTGCCGAAGCGGGCATCCCGTCGATCGCCGGCGTCGCCTACTTGTCGGACTTGTCGGACTTGTCGGACTTGGCACCCTCGTCGTCCGCTTGCTCGCCATCGACGGCCTCGGCAGCCTCTCCTTCGCCTTCTTCCTCCTCGTCCGTGGTCTCCTCTTCGAGCTTGGGCGCGATGACGTGGACCAACAATGTCTCAGTGTCGGTGATCGGCTTCCACGAGACACCCTCGATCAGATCGCTGAGACGCACACCTTGACCGATGGTCAACGGCGAGACGTCGATCGTGAGGTGCTCTGGGATCTCCGTCGGCAGACATGCGATGGCAACCTCGCGCTGGACGAAGTCGATGAGCCCACCCTGCACCTTGACCCCCTCGGCTTCGCCGGTGAGCACGACGGGCACCGTGACCGTGAGGACCTTGTCCATGGCCACCCGGTAGAAGTCCACGTGCAAGAGGGTGCGGGTCAACGGGCCCACCTGAAAGTCCTTGATCAGGACCTGACTCGGGGCCCCACCGTCGACGCTCAGCCCGATCAGTGTATTGACTCCGGTGTCGGACCGTAGAATCTGCATCAGTTCGTCCGGATCAACACTGACAGCCACCGAATTGGCGGTCGAATCTGAGCCGCTGCCGCCATACACGACGCCCGGGAGCCGGCCGTTCCGACGAAGCTCACGCGAGCTGTTTTTTCCGCGACCCGATCGGGTCTGGGTGTTCAGATTGGTGCTCATGGCAAAACCTGTGGGGTCACGAACCGGGTCATCGTCAGATGAACAACGACGAAACCGACGTCTCCTGATGAATGCTCTGTATCGCTTTCCCCAACAGTGGGGCTACGGACAAGATCTCGACCTTGTCCGACGCTGCGAAATCAGGCTTGGGCGGAATGGTGTTGGTGATGACGAGCTTCTCGAGCTCAGACGCCTGGATACGATCGAACGCCGGGCCGGAGAGCACACCGTGTACCGCACAGGCCATGACTCGCGAGGCCCCGTTGGCCCGCAAAGCCGCCGCCGCCTGCGTCAGCGTGCCCGCCGTGTCGACGATGTCATCCACGATGATACAGACGCGTTCTTTTACCTCGCCGACGACATTCATGACCTCGGCAGTGCCATCGTCCGAACGTCGTTTGTCGATGATGGCCAGGTCAGCGCCCATACGTCTCGCGTACGCCCGTGCTCGCTCTACGCCGCCGGCGTCAGGCGACACGATGGTCACGTCCGACTCGTTTCGACCGCGGAGGTAGTCGATGAAGACCGGCGCCGCGAAGAGGTGGTCGACGGGAATATCGAAGAACGCCTGGATCTGCGCCTTGTGCAGATCCATGGTCAATATACGATTCGCTCCCGCGGCGCTCACCAGATTGGCGACGAGCTTGGCCGAGATCGGCACGCGCGGCTTGTCCTTCCGGTCCTGACGGGCATAACCGTAGTAGGGCATGACCGCGGTGATCCGGGCCGCGGATGACCGACGAAATGCGTCGATCATCACGCAAAGTTCCACCAGATTGGGGTCAACCGGCGTGCAGGTCGGCTGCAAGATGAACACGTCCGTGCCGCGGATGTTCTCATCGATCTGAAACGCCACTTCCGTGTCGGTAAACCGTCTGAGCTTCGACCGTCCCAACGGTACGCCGATATAGGTAGCGATCTCCTGCGCCAACTCGGTGTGCGCCGTTCCGGAAAAAAGCTTCAGTTGCCCGTTTTGCATGTCCGTTCGTCGCCGTCTTGTACCCGCGCGTCTGTGTTGGCTGGGGCGGAAGGATTCGAACCTTCGCATACGGGAGCCAAAGTCCCGCGCCTTACCGCTTGGCCACGCCCCAACAATCGGGTCCCCGATGCGCGGCTGCGCGCCTGTCTCGCTGACGGCACCCCTGAACCCCGAACCACCTGTGCCCCAGCCGGTCTCCTGGCCACCCGCGCAATCCTGGATTTTATCCTGGCCACCTCGGGCGAGCAAGCGACCAATCGAGAAGTCATGCCCAGAACCGCCGCGCAACACCCTCGCGGCTCATGGTCCGCGTGACGATTACACGCCAGCCGGGGCGCTTGGCCTCCCGGGCAGCGGCGGCGGCGCGCGCCTGACTGGTAAACAGACCAAACACCGCCGACCCACTCCCGGTCATGGCCGCCACCACCGCGCCCGCCCGTCGCAACGTCCGCGTCGCCTCCCGGAGCTCTCGGCGGCGCCGCGTCACGGGCCACTCGAGGTCGTTGGTCAACGCGGCCAGGTCCAGGGTCGGCCCGGCGTACGGGGGCACGTGTCGCGCTTGCCTGCCCCTGCCCCCGCGACGGTCCCTATCGCGGTCCAACCACCCGTACGCGCGAACCGTCGACACCCCCCGAGGGGGCACGACGATCAAAATCCAGTGAGGTGACAACTCCGCAAGCGGATAGACATCGTCTCCCCTCCCCAGCCCGAGCACCGTACCGCCAACCAGGAAGAACGGACCGTCCGCCCCCACCTCAGCCGCGACCTCGCGCAAACCCTGCGGCGCCAGCGACACATCCCAGATGCGACACAATCCCGACAGCGCCGCCACCGCATCGGAGGTGCCGCCCCCGAGCCCTGCCTCAGCGGGAATGCGTTTGGTGATCGTGACGACCGCGCCATGAGGGTCGCCACGGCGCCCCACGGCGCGCCAGAGCGCGGCGGCTGCGGCCCAGACGAGATTGCCGCGATCGGGGGGGACCCCGGTCGCCGAGCATCGCACCCGACACGGCCCGTCGGCCACCCGGAGCGTCACCGTGTCGTGAAGCGCGACGGATTGGAGAACGGTGGTCAGACGGTGATACCCGTCGTCCCGGCGCGGGCCGACGCGCAGGTCCAGGTTGACCTTGGCAAACGCGCGCACGCGAAGCCGCTCAAGCGTCATCGAGTATCCGACGACGCGGGGGGGTCGGGTGGTGCGTCCAGCGGCCCGGCGCCACCACGGAGCTCTCGTAGCGTCATCGGGAGGACATCCGGGGGAATGTCGATCGAAAACGCTGCGTCGAGCGGCGCAACGTTCGTATCGACTTGCGACAACGAGACAGTCAGGTCGGTTACCGGCGCTGAGTCAGGGTCGCCTCCAGACTCGGAGATCACACGCACCTCGCGCGGGAGTCCACCCAGAAACTGGTCGTAGTAGATCTCGAAACCGTCTCGACGCCCCGCCGTCAGACGATACGCACCGTTAACGCGCTGCAGATAGGCCAGGGCCTCGCCCTCCAGTTCGACGACGATCCACTCGCCGATGGTCCGCGCCGTCGTCGGTCGCGGTTGCTCTACCAAACAGCCGGTCAAGACCGACCGCAACGCGTCCGGGTTCAGCGATACCCCGACGAGGCCTTCCAGCATGTCGGCGAACGGCACATCCCGCAGCACGCGTTTCTCTCGGGTCAGCAACAGTGTGGCCTCACCCGGTCGAGCCACCAGGAAGAATACCGGCGCTCCGAAGGGCGCGAGCCCCTCGAGACGCGCCGAGCCGGGCGCCGACAGGCCGACCCGCACCCGCACCCGCGTATTCAATCCGACGCCGCCGCCCCGCCCGCGAAGCCTGATCAACGCGTCAAGGTGTTGTATCTGCCCGCAGTCCGCGACTGCGGTCTCGAAGCGCGGCAGGAAGTCGTGGAATGGCGCGCCCGGTCCGTCAGGTAGTCGGAGTCGAGTCGTGGCACAGCCAGCCAAGAGGGCCGGCAGGATCATGACGAGCGAGATAACGCGCAGGAGAGTCATCGGTCGCCACGGCGGGTGGCCGCGGGAGCCGCGTCGGACGTCGGTCAGCGGCGCAGGCGCGCCCGGGCGTCACCCAGCTTCCGCTCGATCCCAGAAACATCTACGCCATCACGGTCGCCAGCCAGCGCGCGTTCCCACACGGTGACCGCCTCCGCGTACCGTTCCATTTTGAACAGCAGATCAGCCAGATGGTCCTGCACGACCGAGTTACGCAGCAGCTGGTCGCCGGCTCGGCGCAATACCGGCTCGGCCAGATCCAGCGCATCCTGCTTGTAGTACGCCCAGCCGAGGCTATCGAGGTAGGACCCGTTGTCCGGGTCGAGTTCGAGGGCGCGGCGAATGAGCTCGACCGATTCATCCAAGCGCTCGCCTCGGTCCGCCATCATGTAGCCCAGGTAGTTCAACGTCTGGGCATCTTCCGGGTTTCGCTCCAGAACCCGACGGAAGGCCCCCTCGGCCTCCGTGAATCGCTGTCCGCGTTCAAAGACGGCCCCCAACTGGAACACGATCTGTGGGTCGCCCGGGAACTGCATCTCCGCGTCCCTCAACACTCGCACCGCCTCGTCAATCCGGTCGTGTTCGCTGTACAAATTGGCGAGGGCCACATGCGCCACAGGCTGCTCCTGGTGCTTCCGGAGCGCGCCCTCGAGCACCGCCACGGCGTCGCCGACCGCTCCCCGAGCCGACAGAGCTCTCGCTTCGAGGCGCGACAACGCGAGATTGTCCGGGCGCTGTCGTTTCGCCTGGTCGACAACATCATCCGCCTCGTCGTAGCGCCCGGCCTCGATGTAGGCCTGCGCCAGCTGAGCCTGCACGCCCAGGTCGGACGGACTGAGATCTCGTGCAGAGCTGAGGACTTGGATAGCCGCGTCGTGGTCGCCCAGTTGCTCATGAGCGGCCGCCAGTCGCTGCAACAGGCTCGCCACCTGTCTCGGATCGACGTTCGCGATGGCCGCCCGCTCTACAATCGGCCCAAGTACGTCGACCAGCTCCTGATACCGGCTCTGTGCACCAAGAATACGTGTGAGCAGATACGGCCCGCGAAGCGCCTCGGGCTCGAGTTCGATGACCCGTCGAACCGCGGCCTCCGCCTCGGTTGGATGCCGGAGCTGAAGCTCCAGGTCGGACAGCACATACCACCCGGCCGCATCATCCGGCCGGAACTCGACAAGATCGCGCAGCACTTCGATCGCCCGCTCGGGTTGTCCGGCGTTCACCAGCGCGGTGGCCAGCTGGCGCCGGTATCGTGCGCGCCGGGGCCCGACGAGGACCGCACGCTCGTACACGGCGGACGCCTCATCCCACTGGCCGAGGACTTCGTGCGCCTGCGCGAGCAACGCCAGAGCCTCGGCGAATTGGGGTTGGGCGTCGATGACGTCGTTCAGAACCTCGATCGCCTTGTCAGCGTTCTCGGTCGTCAGATAGAGACGGCCCAGGGTGAGATACAGCGCTGGGTCAGGCGACAACGGTTTTCGAGCACGTTCCAGATGTTCGATCGCGCGATCGAGGTCCGCCTCATCGCCGCCCCCGCGGGCGCCGGCCCTGGCGGCGTACACAAGCCCCAGAATGCGATGCGCTTCGAGGTTATCCGGTTCCCGCTCGAGCGCCGCGTTGGCCGCCTCGATGGCCAGTTCCGTATCGCTCCGCCTGGCATACAGACCGGCCAACTCCGCCCAGATATCGGATGCGGTCGGGTCGAGCTCGGCGGCGCGGGTGTAGGAGGCCACCGCAGCGTCGATGTCCCCGGCGCCCTCTTGCGAACGCCCCACGATAAAGGCGTGGTACGCCGCGGCCCTGTCCTCGACGGACGGCTGGTCAGATTCAACCGATTGCGCGTGCACCGACGCTCCCAGGGCGAGAACGCCGGCAAGAGAGAGGCAACAGAGCATAAACCGCATGAGGACAGATTGTTCCACAGGCGACGACCGGGAACAACCCGACCCAGTCTGGTATAGTCTGGCCTGTCCAAGCCAGAGGAGAACCCCATGGGCGTTGACGCCGAACTCCTGAGCATACTTGCCTGTCCCGAGTGTAAGACCCCGGTCGTGCTGGTGCACGACGATACCGCGCTGAAATGCGGTACCTGTCACCGGGTCTACCCGATCAAGGACGACATTCCCGTGATGCTCATCGATGAGGCCACGATCGAAGAGTAACCGGGAGCGACGGCTCTCGTGCCCTCCACTCCGGACCTGGGTCGTGTCACCATGAGTCTTCTGCCGGACGCCGACGACGGCAACTCCACACTAGAGATCGCGGCGTTGTACTCGCTGCTGGCGTTCGTGGCCGCACTACCGGTCTCGATCGCCGCCTCACAGATCCTGCTCACCATCACCCTTGGTTGCTGGATTGCACTGCTGATAACGCAACGGGAACGGCCGACGGCTCCGCCGTTCTTCGGTGCGCTTCTCGGCTATGCGCTACTCACCATGGTCTCGGTCCTGTTCTCGCTGGACCGCGGCATCAGCATCGTCGACTCCAAAGAGGTTCTGCTCTTCCTCGTGGTCCCGGTCGTGTTCCGACTTGCACGGGGCCGGCGGGCCCAGACCGTGGCGAGCGTCATCGTGACCGTCGGCGCCGCCACGGCCGTGTTTGGCATCGTGCAGTACGGCATCCTCGAGTACGACAACCTCGGCCAGCGCCCCAGCGGTTCGATGGGGCACTACATGACGTATTCCGGCTTGCTCACGCTCGTAATCGCCCTCGCCGGCGCGCGGGCCCTGTTCGATAGACGCGAGCGCATATGGTCGTTGCTCGTCATGCCGGCACTGCTCGCTGCCCTGGCTGTCACCCTCACCCGAGGCTACATGATCGGTGCGGCAGCCGCGATCGGCGTCCTGTGCGTACTGCGAGACTTCCGCCTGGTGGTGGTCGCGCCGATGGTGGCCGCCCTGTTCGTCGTCGTGGCGCCGCCACAGATCACGGCCCGCCTCTACTCGAGCTTCGACATGACGGACCCGACTGTGCGTGACCGGTTCGCAATGGGCCGATCCGGCATCCGGATTATCGGCGATCACCCGTTGACGGGGGTCGGTCCGGACATGGTCAAAGAGGTGTATCCGGACTATCGAGACCCCGGCGCCGTGCAGGACAAAAATCCACATCTGCACAACGTCCCTCTACAGATCGCGGCCGAGCGTGGATTGCCGGCACTCGGGGCGTGGCTTCTGTTTCTCGTGATGGTGGTGCGCGACCTGTATCGGCGGTTGCGCAGTCAGGCCAACCCCGCGCTAGCGGCCGCAGGACTGGCCGCGGTCGTCGGCATGCTCACCGGCGGATTGTTCGAGTACAACTTCGGTGATTCTGAATTTCTGATGCTATTCCTGGTGCTGATGACCCTGCCGGCGGCAGCGGCCTACCACAGCACGGTAGACCCATCGGTCGGCAGCCACCCCGGGAAGAGCACTTAGGCCCGCGTGTGACGGATTGGACGGCCCGGGCGCGCGACAATGCGCGCCCCGCGGCGGCGGAGTGGGCACTCGGGGTCCCCGCGGAGCCGCCGGGGTTCGGGGCACAGCCCCGTACAAGGCAAGCCCAGCCAGGCGGGCTATGACCGACGAAGCAACACCGCCAGATGGGCGCCTCGTCGGAAAACCTAGTGGCGGAAGTGGCGGCGGGCGGTGAACACCATCGCGATGCCGTGCTCGTTCGCGGCGTTGATGACTTCCTCGTCCCGAACCGATCCTCCCGGTTGCACCACCGCGCGGG
>JAPYUM010000111.1 GCA_029940535.1 Vicinamibacterales bacterium | reverse complement strand
TTCATTGATCTGGAACGTGAGGCCCCATGACTTCGGTTCCCCGGGGAAGAATTCTCGGGCATCACCATCGGCAGCGGCGATGCGGTGTTCCTTCGTCAGGGGTGGCTCAGCACAACCGTCCGATTCACGACATGTTGATACCGATGTGGGGGACGCCGACGGTCGACAACGGCTACTACCTGGAGGTCGCCGAGGTCGCGGCCCGGTTGCAACGGTGGGAGTTCATGGTCTCCTGGACGATGATGCAGATCCCCAACGGCACGGCCACGCCGTTCATGGGGCTCGCGACGTTCTGACGGTGATGGCCGGCTCAGCCGCCGTCGCCGATCTTGGCGGTGACTCCATGGACGCCGAGTCCGGTGCCGGGAGAGAGGGCCATGGCTACGGGCTCGGCGCGAGCCGCTCGAACTCCTCGAACCAGCGCTCGACGATGATCACCTCAGGCGGGGCACCGTCTTCGTCGGTCCGGGTCGAGTGCCGGGACTCAGCGCCATGGGTGACTTGTTGGACCGGTCAGATCATAGCTGGTGGGCACGGTGAAGTCGGACCACGAACTGTAACCAAACCGTAACATTCCCGGTCCTCACGTCGACGCGACAAAGAATAGAATGAGCGCGTGCCCACTCGCCCTGGCCACCGTGCCGTGGTCTTGAACTGGCTCGTCGTGTCGGCCCTGTCGGGGTCGTCCGTCTCGACCGCCCAGCCCCCGACGCCCGTGCACGGCCAGGAAGGACAGGACGCGCCGTGGGTGGTTACGCCCCAGGAGCTGGTGGACACCATGCTGGACATGGCGGCGGTCGAGCCAAACGAGCTCCTCATTGACCTGGGCTCGGGAGACGGGCGCGTCGTGATCTCGGCGGCCCAGCGCGGCCTGCGCGCCATCGGTATCGAACTGGACGGGGGGCTGGTCGCCCTGTCTCGGGAACGGGCCGAAGAGGCGGGGGTAGCCGAGCAGACCGAGCTGATTCAGGCTGACATCTTCGAGTACGACTTCTCGAACGCGGACGTCATC
The DNA here is from genome assembly GCA_029940535.1 of Vicinamibacterales bacterium. Taxonomy (GTDB): domain Bacteria; phylum Acidobacteriota; class Vicinamibacteria; order Vicinamibacterales; family UBA8438; genus UBA8438. Next base: position 11,958 of record JAPYUM010000111.1, on the reverse strand, counting down.
ACCTTCTTCCTGCTGCCCGAGCTCACGATACGGCTGCGCCCCACGTTCTTCAACCTGCGCCCCGGCACCCGCATCGTCTCCAACACCTGGGACATGCGCGGCACCGAGGAAGACCCGGAGGCGCCCGGCTGGGATCCAGACGAGACCATCGTGCTCGACCCCTGTCCTGGGTTCTGTTCAGCGAACGCCTGGACGGTGCCCGCAAAGGTTGAGGGGATGTGGCAACTCGACGATGGGAGCGAGCTCGAGCTGCGACAGCGGTATCAGATGGTGTCGGGTGAGCTTCGGACCGGCGGACGGCGTATCACGCTGCAGGAGGGACGCCTGACCGGCACCCTGCTCACCTTCCGCGCCGCCGGCATCCGCTACCGCGCCGAGGTCGACGGGGCGACCATGACCGGCGCGGCCAGCCAGGCTGACGACACCGACCGATGGCGCGCGACGCGCCAGCCCTGAGCGTTTCGCCGACCGGCGGGCGTCCAATGATGTACACCGGCCAAGGGTGCATGGGAGGGGCGTCGGTCGACAAGATGGTTGCAACGGTGGAAGTTCATGGTTTCCTGGACGATGATGCAGAGTCCCAACGGCACGGCCACGGTGCCGCCGCTCACGCAACGACCGGACAAAGAAGTCGTGGTGCGTCAGCCCTCGTCGCCAGAGGCGCGGGGTAGGTGGTCCATGGCAACCGACAACCGCTCGGCGAGGCCGGTGACCGCGGATGGGTCGTCGTCCGGCCCGACCTTCACGATCGCGGCGCACCCGTGGGCCAGCATCAAGTTGACGTCGCGTGCGGCGTGGTCGCCCCCGCGGCGGAGATCGGTGCGAACGCCGATGACAGGCGTACCCCACGCATAGGCCAACCCACACTCGAACGCCGTCCCTGAATCCGGGTCCGGCCCGTCCAGCACCGCCACGACGACATCCACTTCGCGAATCTGTCGGACCAACCGGTCGAATATCTCCTCGGTTGGCAGTGGTGCGCCGAGCGTGACCAGGTCAGCGACGAGACGCTGCGGCAGCGATACGACATACCCCAGCGTCTCGAGCGCCAACGCGATCTCGCGGTTCCACCGACACTCCGCGTGGGTAAACAGGGGACCGGCGAAATAGATGTTCGCGCGCGGGGTTGCGTCGGCCATGGGGTCGGTCGTCATTGAGCTGGAATAGCAGCTACTGATCGCCCTCCGTGATGGAAGCCTGTTCGCGCTCCCGGACCATCGTCACGTAGTCGTCCTCGGTCAGCTCGATGAAGCGCACGTGCGCGTGGTACATATCGTCATAGCTGCGTTGTCCCCACCCGACCCACTGCGTGGGGTCGGGATTGGCCCGGTTGCCGGCCGTGTTGTCGTGCCATGCGGTCAGTTTGATCATGGTCCCGGCCGGGAGCAGCGGGGCGACATCGTCGGCATAGACGTAGTTGACGTGCCAGTTGAAATTGAAGTGGTCGACGTGACTGAGCATCTCGATCCGTCCGTCGGGATAGATCGCCTCCATCGACATCGCCTTGCCGCGCACGTGCATGTGCGGCTGGTAGCTCAGAATCCGGGTCGGCTTCTCGAGCGGCACGAACGCCTGGTGCGTGGTGAGGGTGTGCGGCGGCAGGTCGAACGTGTCCATTGCCTGGAAGACGCCCATCGCGCTGTGTCTGACCGCGTACTTTGGCACGACGTCTTTCGGATAGAACCAGACGCCGATCGTCAGATAGTCGGTGATCTCCTCGCCGACCGAGTGGTAGTGGATGTCGAAGCTGACCGTCTCGCCCGCCTCGAAGAGGCGCCCCGTGTCGGCGGGATAGATCTCGCCGGCCTTGCCGACCGCGAACTCCGCCAGGGCCGAGTTGCCATGGTGGACGATACGCCGGCCCTCGAGGGTCGGCCGCACCTCGACCGCCTTGATCCAGCGATCCTCGGTGTTTCCCGAGTCCACGACCGGCTGCCACCACTGGTCTTGCCCCTCGGCCGGCTGCGTCCAGGGTGTCGAGCTCACCAGCAGGTCCGGCTCGCGACCCAGCAGGTCGCCCACCCGCCATCGTTCGCCCTCCGGCCATGCCATGGCCGGAGGCAGATCGGCTCGATTGCCCAGCGGCGCGCCAGCGTCGACCCAGCGCAGAATGGTGTCCCGCTGGTCGGTCGACAGGGAGATGTCGTTGACGAACTGCTGGATACCCGTGGTCTTGTCCATGTGCCACGGCGGCATATCGCCCGCCGCCACCTTCGACCGAATCGCGCGCGCCCACGGGCGCACCTCTGCATAGGTCGTCAGCGACATCGGGGCCATCTGGCCGGTACGGTGACACGCTTCGCACTTCTGCTGCAGGATCGGCGCGACGTCTCGCGCGAACGTCACGTCGGCCGTCTGGGCCGCCGCCGACCCCGCCACCGCGAGCGTGCCGCCGACCCGCAGCAGAATGAGGCTGCCGTTCCACCAGAATCGGGTGCTACAGATGGTCTGCCGCATCGTGTCTCCTCGACCTCGTGAATCACCGTGTCCGTCTACTGCACGTCGATGGTGAGATAGCCGTTCGTCCAGCAGCACTGGAACCCGACCGCCATCACGAACGCCGGCGGGCCGGTATCGTCCCAGGCCAGCAGCCGCAGGACGTATCGGCCCGGCTCGCTGAAGGTGGCCGTCGTGATCGCCTGGCCGGTGGCGTCGGTCGTGGGCTCGGGCTCAGCGAAGGTGACCGTGCCCGGTCCGCGATACTTGCTCCAAGCGATGCCGAACCGCGCCGCCGGTGCCTCTGCGCCAGCATCCCGCTCCCGCTGTTGCTCTCGCATCTTGCGGACCATGTCATCTGTGGCCCAGACGGTGAGCGTGGCCGTGGGGAAGGCGGCCCTCACATCCGCGCGCACGCCGGTCGGGCCTTGCCCGCGCTCGCCGGCCGGGTCGAACCGGACAACCGGGGGGGTGTTGCGGCTTGGTGCCTCCATCATGGCGTCGATCATCCACTCGGGTCGCAGATGACCGGGGATGGAGATGGCCGCGCCGCCCCTGATGATCGTCCAACTCAGCGTCTGGTCCCCGAAATCTGCCGGGACCACGGTCGTGAAGATGCCGGTGTGACGACGGGTGAGGAAGTGCGTGGGCTGGCCGCGGTCGGCCGGCCCCGGTGAGAACTGGTTGCTGGGACCGATCGGAATGTCCGGCCGTTCCTCGTAGTTGCGGTTGAAGTAGCCCCACGACAGCGTGAACGTGCCGTCCACGTTTTCGAACCAGCCTTCGAACGATGGCGAGATACTCTGGCCGACGTCGTGCGGAATCGGCACGTCTCGCACGTTCCGTTCCTGGGCGGCGCTGCCGGGCGCCGTGGCGAGCAGGGCGAGCAGGGCGACCCGCACCACCGTGACTCCCGCTGTCCCCCCTCGTCTCGGGTCACTCATCGTTCCGCTCATTGCACCGTGAGGGCCACCAGCTCGGCCGGGTGGTCTCGATTGCCGATCGCCATGACGATGTACTGCGTCCCGTCGAGCATATAGGTCATCGGAATACCCGTCTGGTGCGCCGGCAGCTCGAGCTCGGAGACGACCGCGCCCGTCGCCTTGTCGTACGCCCGGAACATCGGTCCGCCGCTGGCCCGACCGGGGACGGCGAACAACCCCGAGCCTTCACCGGCGAAGACCAGCGTCTTGGTCACGATGATGCCGCCGCGCTCGGGACGACCGGTCATCGGGATGTCGACCCCGGCCAGCGCCGGGTGATTCGTGATGCAGTCCGGTGTCTCGCCGTTCGGCACCATCCAGAGATGGTCACCGGTGCGCAGGTCAATGGCGGTGATCCGTCCGTAGGGCGGTTTGGTCAACGGGAGCCCTTGCGGTCCCATCATGCCGCAACCAGGGGGCGCGGTGCGAGATTGCTGGCCGCCCCCGCGCCCACCACCGCCGCCTCTGCCGCCACGGCCTCCCCCAGGTTGTGCCGGCGCCGCCGCCTCCGCATCCCGGAGCGTGACGCCGTAGGCCATCGGATTCGTGATCGAGGGCACGTAGACCACGCCGGTTTCGGCGTCGGCGGCCGCGCCTTGCCAGTTCGCGCCGCCGATCAGACCCGGCAGAATCAGCGTGCCGCGCAGACCATTCGCGCCCCGCACGCTCGGCGGCGTGAAGATCGGCCCAATCCGATACTGCGACACGATCTCCACCGCTTCCGCCCTCAGCTCCGGCGTAAAGTCGATCAGGTCGTCGTGGGTCAGCCCCTGTCGGTCGAATGCCGCCGGCTTGGTCGGAAACGGCTGTGTCGGCGAGGTCCGCTCCCCGGGGACATCGGTCTGGGGGACCGGACGCTCCTCGATCGGCCAGACCGGATCGCCCGTCTCCCGGTCGAGCACGTAGAGCCACGCCTGCTTGGTCGCCTGCGCGAGCGCCTTAATCGGCCGGCCGTCGACCGTGATGTCGAGCAGCATCGGGGCGTTCGGCGTATCCCAGTCCCAGACGCCGTGATGGACGAACTGGAAGTGCCACACGCGCTCACCAGTCGCGGCGTCGAGACAGACGACGCTCTCGGCGAATAGATTGTCGCCGGGCCGATCACCGCCGTAGGTGTCGTTGGTCGCGGTTTCGATCGGCAGGTAGACGTAGCCCAGCTCGGGGTCGGCCGACATCGGCGCCCAGACACCGGCGTTGCCGGTATAGCTCCAGGAGTCGTTCCCCCAGGTCTCGTTGCCGAACTCGCCGGCCACCGGGATGGTGTGGAAGATCCAGCGCCGCTCGCCGGTCCGGACGTCGTAGCCCCGCACGAACCCGGTCGGGTTCTCCTTGCTCGGCGCGAACGCCGACTGCGCCGACCCGACGACAATGACGTCGCCGACGATGATCGGGGGCGACGTCGAGCCGATGGCGCCCAGTCTGGGCCGTGGCCGGTCGAGGTCGTCGTAGAGATCGACGATGCCCTCGAGACCGAATCGCGGATCGGGCAGTCCGGTCCGCGCGTCGAGCGAGATCAGATTGAAGCCTGGCGTGATGTAGACGATGCGCCCCCCGTCGCCGTCGGTCCAGTAGGCCACACCGCGATGGTTGCGGCGCGGAGCGGCGTCACCGCGCGGGCCCTCGTTGTAGCGCCACACCCAACGCGTGACGCCCGAGCCGGCATCGATCGCCACCACGTCGCGCTCGGTCCCGGCCGTGACATACAGCACCCCGCCGACCATGAGCGGTGTCGCCTGGTAGTTGGTCTCGGGACGCGGCCCTCTGTGGTCCGGCGTCCAGCGCCACGCGATCCCAAGGTCCGCGACGGTGTCCTTGCTAATCTGGTCGAAGGGCGCGTAGCGAGTGCTGCCCGCATCGCCGTTGTAGAAGCGCCACTCGCCGTCGGTGGTGCCGGTCTGCGCCGACGAGGGCACCTGTGTGGCGAGCAGCAACGCGACAACGACTATCGGGATACAACGGGTTCCCACGGACATCCTGTCCTTTCTTCTGGCGCCTGCGCCCGGCCACCGCGTCCGATGTGCAGGGCCATCGTCGACAGAGTCCGTCACAGTATCGCCGAAATTGACGCCAGGGCGACAACCGTCTCCTCCAGCCGAGACTCACTTCTGTCGAAGCCGCACAGCGGCCAACGCCCCGACCACGAGGCTCGTGAAGACTGCGCCCGTCGCTCCCGAGAGCGCAGAGCTCACTGGCGTGGTGGCTTCGATGGCCTGCATCTGGGTGGCGCCTCATCCTGGGTCATCCCGGAGCTTGCGAACCCCTGACGGTAGCCGTCGAACATCTCGGTGTAATAAGTCCGGAAAGACCACAACCGTCATCACCCACGAGCTCGCGAAGATGAACCCCGTGGCGCCCACCACGCTGCCGAGTATGGCTCCCCAACTGATCGGAATCGCCAATTCGCGCTCCCTTCTTGAGTCATGCGACGAAAGAGACTTGGAGCCCCGGCGAGACAGGCCCCAGCCACGTCCGGGTCACCGTGGCGGCCCAGGTAGCCGCTCAACGTTGACAACCATCTGCAGCAGCTCGACCGGGTCACCGAACTGGGTGTAGATGGCCACATCAGCGGCATCCCGGCCATAGGCCACGGCCACGCGCCCGCCGCGCAGATCGTCTTGTGTCGGGTCGCACGTGTACCACCGCCCGCCGACGTAGACCTCGAACCACGCGTGCAGATCCATCGGCTGAAGCGCCTCGAGATACCCCACGACCATTCGGGCCGGAATCGACAGTGCGCGACAGAGTGCGATGCCCAGATGGGCCATGTCTCGGCAGACGGCCTCTGATCGGTCGTTCACTTCGGTGGCACTGATGATCTGCTCACCGGCTCCGGGCACGAACTGCAAGGTCTCGAGGATAGAGCTGACAATCACCGTGCACTGGTCGTACCCGGGCGCCGACCCAGTGACGAGCGACGACGCCATTTGCGTGAAACGATCCGATTCGCAGTACCGACTTGGCAGCAAAAACGGCAGCGTCTCGTCTGGCAGGCATTGCACCTCAACGAACGGAGCGCCAGGGGTCGCGTCGGCCGAATCGGCCGCCTCGATGTCGGACGACGTGCGAATCGTAAATGGTCAGGGAGGGGCAACCAGCCGTTGACACAGGTTGCGGAACGGGTCGGTGAACTCCACGCCCGGCACGCGGGGCAACAGCACGTACTGCTCGCGGGCGACCCATTGTTGCGCGCCGCTGCGTGGCCGCAGCATCAGCAAGAACGGCGTCGCTACGGGCGCGTCGAATTCGAGCGAGCAGGACGCCTGCAGCCACAGGGCCCGGCCAGTCTGTCACACCGCCGGACATCTTTGCGTTCGCTTTAGCCCCAGGATCCCCGCGATCAGCCTCGACTACACGCCTAGGGTCAACGTCCACCATCGCACCGGACGGCTTCGGTTCAAGATAGGCTACGGAGATGAACGCGCGATGGGTCCGGAGTGCTGTTGGCGCGGTGGCCGTGTTGTCGCTGGGGGCTCAGGTCGGGGCGCAGGATTCTGCGCTCGGCGGGATCGGCGCGGGTGAATTTGTCGGCGTGCTGCCATTCGCCAACGTGTCGGCGCAGGTCGACACCGCCTGGATCGGCGCCGGGATCGCCGAGGCGGTAGCCGCGGATCTGGCCGAGCGCGCCAACGTGGTCCTGCTGGAGCGCGGGGGCGCTGACCCGGCCGACGCCTGCGGAGCGACCAGGGGCGGTCGGCCGGCCGGGCTGCGCTGGGTCGTCGACGGCGGGTTCCAGCAACTCGGCCAGCAGGTGCGAATCACCGCCCGCCTGGTCGACTGCGAGACCGGCGCGGTGCAGAGCAGCGCCCGGATCGACGGACCGCTCGAGGCGCTCTTCTCGCTGCAGGACCGGATCGTGCCCGAGCTCGGCCGCGGCGCGTCCAGCGGCGGAGCTCCCGAACGCTCCAGCGCCGACACTACGACTGTCCCTCGGCTTGAGCCGACGCCAGCCCCACCCGCGACACTGCCGGCGCCGAGGGTGGCGACCGGATCGGGCGGAGGCGGACTGGCGGTGGTGGCCGGCGCCCCGCCGGCGCCGGTGGCCCCAGCCACCGTCACCCGCAATGAGGCCGGCCAGGCGACCGTGCGTGCCGTCCGCATCGCCGAAGGCCTCGACCTGAACGGCGTGCTCGACGAGCGGCCGTATCGCGAGGTCGAGGCCATCACTGACTTCATCCAGCTCGAGCCGAACGTCGGCGAGCCGGAGACCGAGAAGACCGAGGTGTGGCTGTTCTTCGACGACACGAATTTTTATGTCGCCGGACGGCTATGGCACTCGCTCCCCGAGTCGCAGTGGATCGTCAACGAGATGCGACGCGACAGTTTCAACCTCCTGAGCAACGAGGGATTCGGCTTTCTCCTGGACACGTTCTACGACCGCCGCAACGGCATCCTGTTCCGAGTGAACCCGCTCGGCGGACGCATGGACGCTCAGATCACGAACGAGCGCGACTTCAATGGCGACTGGAACCCCATCTGGGACGTGCGGACGGGTCGCTTCGACGGCGGGTGGACGTTCGAGGCTGAAATCCCGTTCAAGTCGATGCGCTATCGTCCCGGCGCGAACCAGGTCTGGAGCGTCCAGCTCAGCCGCAACCTGCAGGCGAAGAACGAGCAATCGTACCTGACCCTGCTGGATCAGGGGGTCTCCCAGGCAGCGATCTTCCAGGTATCGGGAGCGGCCACCCTGGTCGGGGTCGAGGTCCCGTCCACCGCCAGCCGACTCTTCGAGGTCAAACCGTATGTCATCGGGGACGTGAACACGACCACCAGCGGCGGCTCGCAGCTGAACGACCTGGCGGGGAACGTCGGCCTGGACGTGGTCAAGGTCGGCGTCACTGAGAACCTGACCGCCGACTTCACGGTGAACACCGATTTCGCCCAAGTCGAGGCGGACACACAGCAGGTCAATCTGACGCGCTTCAGTCTCTTTTTTCCAGAAAAGCGAGAGTTCTTTCTGGAGAACCAGGGCGTGTTCGGGTTCGGCGGAGCCGGGGCGCGCGGACCGTTCGGGGGGTCGGCGGAGACCCCCATCATGTTCTACAGTCGGCAGATCGGACTGAACCGCGGCCAGGAGGTCCCGATCAGGGCGGGTGGACGACTGACCGGCCGGGTGGGACGGTTCACAATGGGCGTGCTCAACATCCAGACCGGCTCCGAGCCGACGAGCGAGGCGCTCGGCACGAACTTTACTGTCACGCGACTCAAGCGAGACGTGCTCCGCCGGAGCGCCGTTGGCGCCATTCTCACCAACCGGTCGGCGCTGGCGAGCGGGCCGGGCGAAAACCTGGCCGGTGGCGTGGACGGCACCTTCGCCTTCTACGACAACGTGCTGATCAACACCTACTGGGCAAAGACCAGCACCACCGGACGCGAGGGGAAGGACACGAGCTACAAGGGGGAGTTCCGCTACGACGGTGACCGCTACGGCCTGACGGCCGAGCATCTGTTCATCGACGAGCGGTTCTCACCCGGCGTCGGCTTCATTCGGCGGCCCGATCTGAAGAAGAGCTTCGGCTCACTGCGCTTCAGCCCGCGTCCGGCGTCGGTCGAGTGGGTCCGCCGTTTCGCGTTCGACGCCTCGTTTGGCTACTTCACCGATGCCGGCGGCGTCGTCGAGACGCGCGAGACCGCCGGAAGCGCATCCATGGAGATGGAGAACAGTGATTCGTTCGACGTCTTCTTCACCAACACCTACGACGTGCTCCAGAACCCGTTCCGGATCGCGTCCGACGTCGTCATCCCCGTCGGCGCCTACGACTTCTCGAACACCCAGGCGTCGTACACGTTTGGCCCACAGCGCAAGCTCTCAGGGCGTGTGTCGGCCGAGCATGGCACCTTCTACGGCGGCACCAAGACGGCGCTGTCGATCGGCGGTGGGTTCAGCGGCGGTCGGATCGAGATCAGTCCGCGGTTCTCGCTGGAACCGGGCATCTCGATCAACCGGGTCGAGCTGCCCCAGGGCGACTTCACCACCCAGCTCATCACGACCCGGTCGACCTACACCTTCAGTCCGACCATGTTCGTCAGCGCGCTCATCCAGTACAACTCGAGCAACAGCGCGGTCAGCAGCAACGTCCGGCTGCGCTGGGAGTATCAACCAGGGAGCGAGCTGTTCGTCGTGTTCAACGAGCAGCGAGATACACTCACCCCCGGCCGGTTCCCCGAGCTCGAGAACCGCGCCTTCATCATCAAGTTCAACCGGCTGTTCCGGTTCTGACCTACCTCGCGGTGCGACCTTCCAGAAAGCCCCTTCACCGCGCCGATTCCTGAGGGAGCCCCTCGACGTCGGACGGAAGCTGCACGCCGAGCGTATTCTGGAACATCGTGAGCTGGGTGTAGTTCCCAACGATCAGCACAACCTCGACGAGCTGGTCTTGGGTGTATCGTTCGCCGAGCGCGTCCCAGGTCGCCTCGGAGACAAAGCGGCTCGTGTGGAGCTCATCCGCTGCCCTGAGCAGTACCGCGTCGAACTCGCTCCAGCCCGCCGCATCCGGTCCGCCGGTAATACGCGCAACCTCCTCTTCGGTGAGCCCGGCGTCCTGCCCCATGAGGTTGTGCCGCCCCCACACATAATCACCACGGGAGAGCCACGCGGTCCGCAGAATGAGCAGCTCTTTGTCGCGGAGCGGAATCCTGTAGTTCCGCACGAAGTGGATCGTATAGGCCCAATAATTCCGGCACGTCTCGGTGCGCTCTGGACAGAACTCCAGGAGCGGGGCCACCCCCTGAGGACCTGCCGGCACGTCGATTCTCGGGCCAGCCAGTCGGTCGAATGGTTGCACGCGATCGGCCGGACCGGCGGTGGCTGAGCTCCTCTGGGCCACGCCGGCGAGGGAGAACACGCTGCACGCGAGCGTCACACCGATGACCGCAACAAGCGATCTCATAAAGCACCTCCTGGCACACAACGGCATGTTCCGCGGGCACCCAGTGTATCCTCTGGCGAGCCTACGGGCGCGGGCCATCACCGGCCGACGAGGGAGAGAGCACATGCGTATCGGGTCGCGGTTGGTCGCCGGGGTGTTCGTAGTCGGTCTCCCCTTCGCCGGCGGGTCGGCGTCGGGCCAGTCCATCACCGCCGTCGCTCAGCCTGCGTCCGAGTTCGTGCCGGTGACGGACGCTGTGCTGCAGAACCCGGACCCCGACGATTGGCTCATGTGGCGTCGGACGCTGGACAGTTGGGGATACAGCCCGCTCGATCAGATTGACCGTGGCAACGTCGACGACATCCGGATGGTCTGGACACGGGCCCTGGGCGCAGGCAGCCTGCAGCAGGGCACGCCGCTGGTCTACAACGGCGTCATGTACATGCCCAACCCACGCGACGTCATCCAGGCCATCGATGCCGTCACCGGCGATCTCCTCTGGGAATATCGCCGTGACCGTCCTGACGATCTGGCCGACTACATGATCGGCAGCCTGATCGACACGAACCGCAACCTGGCGATCTACGGCAACCTGATCATTGACACCAGTGCCGACGACTTCGTGTTCGCTCTCAATGCCCAGACCGGCGAGCTGGTCTGGGAAACCCAAATCCTCGACTACACCGTGAACCCGGCCAATCAGACCTCGGGCCCGATCGTGGCGAACGGCAAGGTTATCTCCGGTCGCAGCTGTGCTCCGAAGGGCGGCCCGAACGCCTGCGTCGTCGTGGCGCACGATGCCACCAATGGGGACGAGTTGTGGCGGCGTCGATTGATTCCGGGGCCGGGCGAGCCGGGCAACGAGACCTGGGGCAACGTGCCGTTCGAGGAACGCCGGCATGTGGGTGCCTGGATGGTGCCGAGCTTCGACCCCGAGCTGAACATGGTGTACGTCGGGACGTCGGTCACCTCACCCGCCCCCAAATTTCTGCTCGGGGGCACCGACAAGACGCACCTCTATCACAACTCCACCCTGGCGCTGGATGCCGACACCGGCGCAATCGTCTGGTACTACCAGCACATGAACGACCACTGGGACCTCGACCACCCGTTCGAACGGCTGCTCCTCGACACCGTCGTGGCACCAGACCCGGCAACGGTGCCATGGATCAACCCACGGCTTCGGCCCGGCGAGGTGCGGAAGGTGATGACCGGCATCCCCGGCAAGACCGGCATCGTCTATACCCTCGACCGAGTAACCGGCGAGTTTCTCTGGGCGACCCCCACCGTGGCGCAGAACGTGATCACCGGCATTGACGGGGCGACCGGGGCGGTGTCGCTGAACGGCGAGCTGGTCTTCGAGCGCGAGGGTGACGAGGTGTTGATCTGCCCCACGTTCGTCACCGGCGGCAAGGACTGGGAGGCGGGCGCCTACAGCCCGCTGACCAAGATGATGTATTACCCGCTCCGCAACGCCTGTGCGCGGATGCTGGCCACCACCGAGGGCGGGGTGACGCTGTACGCGCTGGCCAAACGCGACCAGATTGCCCCTGGCACCGACCAGGTGGGGACCGTCCAGGCCATCTCGGCCGAGACTGGAACGATCGAGTGGGTGTACGAGCAGCGGGCCGGGACCACCTCGCTCGTGGCGACCGGGGGTGGGCTGATTTTCG
>JAPYUM010000110.1 GCA_029940535.1 Vicinamibacterales bacterium | reverse complement strand
CAGGGCTGGGAACGCGACCGCTGCCGCGAGAACGAAACGAAGTGACGTCGTCATGATCCGCTCCTGTGACGATTCGGTGTGTCCACGGACACCTCACTCAGACGGGGCTTACGCCCCGAACCCCACGCGGCCCCTCCGCGGGGGCCCCGAGTGCCCCGCTCCGCGGCCGCGGGGCGCGCATTGTCGCGCGCCCATGTCGCAGTGATTCAGTGTGTCCACCGATCGTAGTCTCCGAAGCTCCACACATATCCTTCGAGATCCTTGCAGGTGTATCCGCGGCCACCGTAGTCCTGGTCCTGGATGTCCGGTACCATCTCGGCCCCGGACGCCTTGGCGATCGCATAGTGGGCATCGGCGTCGTCCACGATCACGTAGGCGCTCTGCGTGTTGGTGCCGGCCTCAGCCGGGGTGGAGACGAGGTCGTCGTAGCCGCCGCCGTGCGTGTTCGCCGAACCGAGCATGATCATGCCGTGGCCGAAGACCAACTGGGCGTGCGCGATGGTCTCACCCTCGCCGGGCACGACCAGCTGCTTCGTGAAACCGAACGCGCGGCACAGCCACTCGATCGCGGTCGGAGCGTCCTTGTAGCGAAAACTGGGAATCAGGGTGGCGGTCGTGTCCTTGGGTCTGGGCATGGGTGTGCCTCATAGTAGGACCGTGCGGACCGTCGGGTACGGCCGAGCCCGGTTAACGGTATTGGACCGCCCGACTCAATGCAATGCGTGGTCGCACCACGGGCCACGCGCGAGTTGCTCACATTCGCACGTAGGACCCGATCAGGGCCGTAATCCGTCGTCCCGCCTCCTGTGCCGGGGTAAAATCCCGCACTTGACTGATGAGGCGATCAGTTCCCGCATCCAGAATCGCGTCCAGCGGAAGGAACAACCATGGCGGAAGAAGACTCCCAGGCAGCCACACCGGAACCGGAGCTGCCACCGTACCTGATCGAATCGGCTCGTTCGAGCCGTTCGAAGTGCCGTACCTGCAGACGAAAGATTGAGAAGGACACGCTGCGCCTCGGTATTCTCCTCGAAGGCCCATTTGGCACCGGCTATCTGTGGCATCACCTCACCTGCGCCGCGCGGCGTCGCCTGGAGGATGTCGAAGCGGCGTACGAGCAGCCGGCGTTCACGGATGAGCTGAAGGTGCCGCCGCTGGCCGAACTCCAAGCGCTCAAGGAGAAGGCGGAGCAAGCACGGGCGGAACGCAAGGAGCTGCCATACGTGGAACGCGCCCCGAGCGGGCGCTCGAAATGCAAGAACTGCGGCAAGGCCATCGACCAGGATGCGCTGCGCGTGGTGCTGGCGCGGGAGGTCTCCTTCGGCAACCAGGTCCGAGCGACCCCGATCAACGTCCACCCCGAATGTGTCCACGCGGAACTCGAATCGGAGGACTGCACGACCGAGGTCGACGGCTTCGAGACCCAGTTGCGCCAGAACAGCACGCTCGAATCGTCGGTCGTTGATGAAGCGGTGGCGGCCATTGGCGTGCTCGAAGGCTAGCCGTGTCTTCGCCTGGTTCGCGAGGAGCCCGGTGGTCCGCGACGTGCTTCGTGTGGACCGGGCTTCTCGTCTTGGGCGCAGCCCCCGTCGCGGCCCAAGCGCCTGACGAAGACTGGCGTGTCCTCGACACCGAGCATTTTCGAATCACGTATCCGCGGCGGCTGCGCGACCTGGCTGCGCGCGTGGCCGACCGAGCCGAGCAGGCCCGGGTGGGCCTCGAGACGCAGTTCGACGAGGCGCCAGCGGCGACCATCGATGTCGTGGTCACGGACCACACCGACACGAGCAACGGATTCGCGACCGTCGCCCCGTGGAATCGCATCACGATCTTCGCGCCACCGCCCATCGACGGGTTCGAGCTGGCCTACTTCGACGACTGGCTCGAGCTCGTCGTCACCCACGAACTGGCCCACATCTTTCATCTGGACCGACGCGGACGGCTGGGTGGACTGGCCAAGGCCACGTTCGGTCGGGCGCCGGTGCGTTGGCCGATCTTTCCGAACAGCGCGTTGCCCCGGTGGGCGGTGGAAGGCCTCGCCACCTATTTCGAGTCGTCGCTCACCGACGCGGGACGGGTCACCGGGACGTTTCACGAGATGGCCCTCCGCACCGCGGTGCTGGAAGGCGCATTCGAGACGTTGTCGCAGGTGTCTGGCGAGACGCAGGTCTGGCCGGCCGGGAACCGCCCTTATATCTACGGCTCGCTGTTCTTCGACCATTTGACCCAAAAGTACGGCCGGGAACGGATGGCCGACTTCGCTCGCGCGGTCGATGGCCAGATCGTGCCGTACCGCCTGAACGCCGCGGCCCGACACTCGTTCGGCGTCAGTTTCACCGACGCGTTCGCCCACTGGGCCGGCACGCTCGAAACCCGATACGTTGGCTTGGCGGCTGAGTTGGAGCGACACGCGCCGCTCACCCGAGGCGAGCCGATTGCACGGGACGGGCGCTGGGCGCTGTACCCCAGGGTGGCCCCCGACGGCGCCACCCTGGCGTTCGCTCGCTCCGACGGGTCGTCCGACGCCCAGATTCATCTGACCAGCCCCACCGGCACCGCCCCCCGCACGTTGACTCGGGCCAACGGCCTCACCCAGCTGGATTGGACCCCAGACGGCCGCGTCGTGTTCTCTCAGATCGAGTTCGTCGACCCCTACCGGAGCTACAAGGACCTCTACGTCGCCAACCCGGTCAATGGCGACGTTCGCCGGGTCACGAGGGGCGCCAGACTCGATTTCCCATCGGTCTCTCCCGATGGCAAACGGACCTTGGCGGTGCAACAAGGCGAGGGTCGAACCTGGATCGTGGTGGTGGACCTGGCGACCGGCGCGGTCTCGCCGCTAGTAGAACCGGCCGACGACGTGCACTGGGCCTACCCCGCCTGGTCGCCCGACGGCCGATGGATCGCGGCATCGCGTTGGGAGCCCGGCGCCTTCTACGACCTGGTGGTCATGGACGCGAGGGGTCAAACAGTGGACCGGGTGACGAGGGATCGGGCCATCGACCTTGCGCCCACCTGGACCCCAGACTCGCAGCGCGTCCTATGGGCCTCGGACCGATCCGGTATCCCGAATCTCTTCGCGGCGGGCATCGGAGACGATGGGCGGGCGGGCGCAATCCGCCAGGTCACCAACCTGCGCACGGGGGGGTCGTACCCGGACGTGGACCCGACCGCCACGTGGATCTACTTCAGCGCCTATCACGCCGACGGGTGGCGTGTGGAACGTATCCCCTACGACCCCACGACGTGGGTCAGCCCGGCTCCCACCGACGATCGGTTCACGGCTGGCGGTGCAACCGCCTTCGAACCCGAGTCGCCTCGCGTCAGCGTCGATGTTGAGGGCGAGCAACGTCGGCACCGACCGTTCCCCTCACTGTGGCCTCGGTTCTGGACTCCCATCTTCGGAGGCGGCGAAACGCGCCGCGGCACGCGGGTGCTGGGCCCGCGCGTGGGGATCTCGACCTGGGCGATCGACACCGTCCAGCGCCATGCGGCCGCCGCCGCACTCAGCTACGAGCCCCAGGGCGATCGGTTCAGCGGTGGCCTCAGGTATTCGTTCGCCGGCCTGGGCACGCCGATTCTCGGCTTCTCGGTGGCGCAACGCCACACATCAGCGGGGTTCGCGGCCCAGGATCCCCCGACAGACGGCGTACCACCGGGACGGCGGGACCTTTTCTTGGTGACACGGGAGCAAGAGCTCCGAACCGATCTCACCATGATTCGACGGCGGGTTCGCAGTGTCGCCACGCTCTCGGCCGGTGCGTCCTATGTCTGGGAGCGTCAGCAACTGCTGAATGACCGCTTGGCCACGGAGCGCGTCTTTTCCCCCAGACGACCCACCAGCGGCCTGCCCCAGCTCGATGCGACCGCGAGCTACGTCAACACGCGTCTGCACGCGTTCTCGATCAGCCCGGAGGACGGCATCCGTGGAGTCATCAGGACCAGACGGCGATGGGACCCCACCGTGCCGGCCTCGCTCGCGGGGACACCAGGCGCGGACGCCTCCTGGACCGACCTTTCCGGCGACATCCGGCTGTACAAGTCAGTCGGGTTGCCCGGATTCGCGAACCACGTGCTGGCGTTCCGCGCCAGCGGCGGACGGGCCTGGGGAAGCGGCGCCGACGCGTTCTTCTATAGTGTCGGGGGAACGACGGGACAGGCAGAGGCGATCACGGGGTTGACGCTGCTCAGAGCGTCCGCCCGCCCCTTCGCCATCCGCGGCTACCCGTTTGGCATTCGCTCCGGGTCCAGAGCCTGGTCGGCATCGGTCGAGTATCGGATGCCGCTGACGCGCGTGAACCGCGGCCTGGGAGACATTCCGCTGTATCTCGACTGGGTCAGTGGCAGTGTGTTCGTCGATGCCGGCAACGCCTGGGGCCCGCCGGGCCTGACGACGGGATTCGACAACCCGCGCGCCAGCCCGCTGGCCTCAGTCGGTGGAGAGCTGCTGATGAACGGGTTGCCCCTGTGGACGACGCTCACGGTCCTGCGGACCGGCATCGCGGTCCCACTACGGGACGAGAGCGGACCAACGGTGTATATGCGACTGGGGTTACCCTTTTGAGCCTGGACCAACCCAGAGCTGGACCCCGAACCCCACGCGGGCACTGGGCGGGGTCCCCGCAGTGCCCCACTGCGCCCTCGACCGTCCGGGCTCACTATCTCCTGATGCTCGCGCTCCTGGTGGCGGTGCCGCTGGCCGCCACCGCGCAGCCCCCGACCAGGGTGACCGGTCAGGTGGTCGACGGTGTCACGGAGGAGCCGCTGGCCGGGGTGCGGGTCGAAAGCGGCCGCGACGCGGTGACCACCGATCTCGGTGGCCGTTTCTCTCTCGCCGTGGGTGTGGCCGACAGCACACTGCGATTTCAGACCGACGGATACCTGGAGACGGTCGTGCCCATCGACGGGCCGGAGCTGGAGGTACGGCTCTTTCCCAACGCGTTCGCGGAAACGGTCGAGGTCGTCTCGAGCACCGACCCGCAGGAGCGACCCTCATCGACCCCGGTCGCCCCGTCCGACGTCTTTCGAGCCCCTGGCAGCATCGACAACGTCTTCCGGACCCTCGACACCCTGCCTGGTATTGCCTCCACCGACGACTTCGGCAGCCGACTCGCGGTGCGCGGCGGCACGCCTGACCAGAACCTGACGGTGATGGACGGCGTCGAGGTGCACAACCCGTATCGTCTCTTTGGCATTGCCAGCGCGTTCAACCCCGAGACGGTCGAGAACTTCCAGCTGAGCGCCGGCGGCTTCGGCGCGGCGTACGGCGATCGATTGTCGTCCCTGCTGATCGTCGAGAACCGACCGGGCAACGACCAACTCGGGGGGTCCGGCGCGTTGAGCGTGACGGATGCCAACGTCGTGCTGGAAGGGGCCACACCCCTTGGAGACAACGGCACCTGGCTCTTCAGCGCCCGCCGCACGTACTACGATCTGGTCGCAGGACGCCTGCAAGATCAGACCTTCCCGTCGTTCGCGGACCTCCAGCTGCAAGCGGGATGGGCGTTCGGCGCGGGGCATCGGCTGACCCTCACGGGACTGCGCAGTATCGAAGACGCGGACCTCGATTTCGACGTCAACCGGGAGGGCGAGCGGGCCGCGCTGGGATCGGACGTGACCAATGGACTGGCGTCGGCCCGTCTCGATGCCGTCCTCGGCGAGCGCGCCACGTCGACGACCATCGTGTCGTGGTATCGCAACCGGGAGCAGCTCAACTTCGACGGCCAACTGCGCGCCGACGCGAGGCGCTCGAACACGCCGGACAGCAACCTCGCATTCGGACTCAACACCATCCTCTTCGACCGGTCGATCGACGTCCGTGACGTCTCGATGCGACAGGAGCTCGGGGTGCAGGTGTCACCCCGACACCTCCTCGGCGCCGGCATCGAGCTGCATCACCTCGAGACGGGTGTCGGCTTCACCATCGTGGGGAACCGGAACCAGACCCAGGCGAACGGGTCGAGCATTCAGGGGGGCGCGGGACTGCCCGACAACCTGCAGTCAGCGCTGCGCGGCACCAGGGGAGGACTCTGGCTACAGGACACCTACACCCCGTCTCCCCGCATGTCGTTCGAACCAGGTCTGCGGGTAGATTGGAGCACCATCAACGGCGACACGACGCTGTCGCCCCGCATCGCAGCAAGCTACGCGGTGGGTCGTGGCGCGCGCGTGCGCGTGGCGGGCGGGTTGTACACCCAGAGCCCCGGCTACGAAAAACTCACCCAGTCGGACTACTTCCTCGATCTGTCGAGTCCGCGTGAGCAAGGCCTGCGGCACGAGCGGGCGACACACGTCGTCGTCGGCCTCGAGCAGGCTTTGGCTCGTGCGCTGACGGCGCGGATCGAGGGCTACTACAAGCGTTTCGACGATCTGCTCGTGGGCCGCCTCGAGAGCGAGCCCGAGCGACTCGAGCGGGTGGCGCAGTACGACTTTCCCGAGCCCCTCAGTGTGAATGTGCCCACCACGCCACTGATTCTGAGCACCCCGTCGAACGACGCCGGGGGCACCGCTTACGGACTCGACGTGTTCCTCAGTCACACCGACGCCGCGGCGCGGCTCACCGGGTGGCTCTCGTACGCGTGGGGTCGGGCGAATCGCGAGAGCTACGGTCGGCAGTACGCGTTCGAATACGACCGACGCCACGCCTTCAACGCGGTAGGTCGCTATCGGCTCACTACTCGGTGGGACGTGGCGGCTACCGCCCGACTCGCCAGCGGCTTCCCGCACACGGCCCCGGTCGGGGTGCGGATCTCCGCCATCGAGGATGATCGGGGCCGGCTGGTGCCGGAGACGGACTCAACCGGCGCGTTCATCTACACGGTGGACTACGGCAGCGTCGACAACCTGAACGAGGCGAGGCTACCTTACTATGCCCGTCTCGATGTCAGAGGCACGTACCGACGAGGCCGATGGTCGCTCTACGTGGAGGTGCTCAATCTGCTCGGTCGGGACAACGCGGTCGATCTGGACCCCCGACTCAGGCACGACCCGGCCTCGACAATGCCCCGAGTCTCGGAAGTGCCGTCCGGAGGATTCCCGCGTATTCCAACGTTTGGTCTGCGCGTGCGGTTCTAGTACTCAGACGGGGCGGCGCCCCGAACCCCACGCGGCCACCTGATCCGTTGGCTGTAGGAATTTACGACCTCGCTGGACACATTGTGTGAAGGTACGTGTCCACAACCAGGAGGCTATTGCCGGGCAGCTGCCTCGACCCCGGCGAAGATGCCCGCAAGTCGTAGCGCCAGTGAGGGGAGGCTGTCGTCGAAGAAGCGACGCGGGGGGTGGCCCGTGGACACGGTGACGTTGGTGGTCACCGCGACGACGATGCCGTGCTCGGGCAGGGTCAGGAGCGAGGTAAAACCACCAACCGAGGCTCCACTGTGCCCGACTACCGTCATCTTCACCTCCGGACCGAGGGGGGGGGACGGGACAAACCAGCCGAGGCCATACTCTGTCGAGTCGCCGGATTCGAGTTCGAGCGGGGTTTGCAGCAGGTCGAGCGTCTCGGGCCGGAGCAGGCGTCCGTCGAGCGACGCGAGGCCAAAGCGGACGACATCGGACGGCGTTGACAGCAGTGCGCCCGCTCCCTGGAGGCACGAGGTGTCGCCGTCGGCGGCGTCTTCGACGCCGCTACCGCCGCCAAATGGCCAGTAGAAGTGTGTGCGCCGGGCCGCGGGCCGGCGCACGTCGTCGAACACCGTATCCCGCATCTCTGACGGGTCGTAGACCTCACGCTGCATGAAATCGAGAAACGGCTCGCCCGCGGCCGCCTCGACGACGGCGCCGACCAGCGTCCAACCATAGCTCGAGTACTGATACCGGGTTCCGGGCGCGAAGCGCAAGGGATCGTCAGCGAAGAGCTCCAGCCCATCGAGCGCGCTCTCGCAGTGGTTCCGCATATACAGAAGCTCTTCGTCAAACGGGGGGTGGCGCACGCCGGCGACGTGACCCATCAGTTGGCGCGTTGTGACGGACCACTCCTTGTCGGGGAAGCTGGGCACGTAGTCGCGCACCGGCGCGTCGAGATCGAGCAGACCCCGCTCGTGGAGCAACCCTACCGCCGTGGCGGTCATCGGCATTGCCACGCCGTCGCCGCGGAACAAGGTCTTCGGCGTTACCGGGCGCTGTGCGTCGATATCCGCCCAGCCGAAACCCTCGGCCCAGACGATGTCACCGGCCATGCCCACCGCGAGCGACAGGCCGGGGAGGTTCTCCTCGACCATCAAGGCACGAACGACCGGGCGAGCCCGCTCGACGGCGTCGGCGTGCTCGGCTACGGGGGGCTCGTCGATCTCGGAGCGCACCGCCGACGAGTCGTCGCCGTGGATATCGGAGTAACAGGCACTCCACGGGTCGACTGCCTCGCATACCTGATCGCAGGCGGCGAGCAACGGCATGGCCAGCAGGAGGATCGCGGCTGGCGAGAATTGGAGCAGACCGCCGACACGATTCGTTGCGTCATTCATACACGAAACTTTGCAATACAAAGTATCATGTCGTCAAGCACAATCTTGACCCGCAGATGGCGGCGGACGCGCTCGACGTGTGCGTGTGAACTCGAGGTTCCTTGTCCGGTGTACTGGTAGCGGGTCTCACTCCGGCAGCGCGAAGACGAAGAGTGCGTTGCCCCCTTCGGGCTGGTAGATCTCCGGGTTGAGCTTCGCCGTCAGACTGCGGAAGACGCCTCCCAGCGCCGCCGGGACGGCGATGAACTGCCGTCCGCCGGCCTCGTACGTAATCGGGTATCCGTGCGCCGACGCGGCGAGACGCGTCTCCCAGACCACCTCGCCGGTCTCGATATCGAACGCTCGGTAGAAGCGGGCTGCGTCACCGGCAAAGACCAATCCGCCCGCCGTCGTCAGCGCGGACGTCAGGAACGGCGCTCGCTGCTCGTGGCTCCAGAGTTCCTCCATCGTCCGCACGTCGTAGGCGGCCAGCTTCCCAACGTTCCCGTTACTGCCCGGCATCTCCAGCAACTCGTAGCGGCCGGCGGTCCCGCCGCCCCCCTCAATGAACTCCACCTCGCGCCCGGTCATGTGCATGCAGGCCTGGTGGAGCGGGATGACGAGGGCGCCGGCGCCCGGATGATATGCCGATGCCTGCCAGTTGTGGCCACCCAGCAGGCTGGGGCAGGCGAAGACCCGCTCGCCGATGGCGATGTCCCGCAGGTCCTCTCTGTAGGTCAGCTTGCCCGTGGCCCGGTCGATTGACTCGAAGACGTCCTGGTGGACTGTCTCGCGCAGGGCGACGAACGCGCCGGTCCGACGGTCGAGCTTCCAGAGAATGCCGTCCTTACCTATCGTGAAGAGCCACTTGTCGTCGTCGGCATCGACCAGCACGCGCTCGTACACGATGTCGAGGTCGAGCGTCTCGCCCGGCGCATGCTGGAAGTACCACTGCACCTGTCCCGTGCTCGGGTTCAGCGCCAGCGTCGAGTTGGTGTAGAGCGCGTCCTGTCGCGTCGTCATGCCGCGGCTCGCCGCCACCCACGGCTTCGCCTGCGCCGTGCCGATGTAGAAGAGACCCAGATCCGAATCGTAGCTGCCAGGGATCCAGGCGTCGCCGCCCGCGCGCAGATACTGCGGCGTATCACCCCATGACGCGTCGTTCGGATCGCCCGGTAGCGCGATTGTGGACGTCCGCCAGAGCTCCTGGCCGGTGTCCGGATCGTGGCCGGTGATGAAACAGCTCTGCTCCGTGTATCGCTCGCAGCCGTTGGTGCCGGTGATGACGACGCCGTTGGCAATGACCGGGCCGGCGTTCTGCCGGAAGCCCTGGGTGTAGTCGGCCTTGACCGTCCGCCACACTTCCGCGCCGGTGCGTGCGTCGAGGGCGACGACCGCGGCGTCGGCCGTGGCGAGGAATAGCTTGTCGCCGTAGAACGCCAGCGTGCGGGTTGCGCCGGCGCTCGCGTCCTCTGGCAACCGCGCGCGGTACACCCAGATCACGTCGCCGGTCGCCGCATCGATCGCCTGCACCACGTTCCCCGGATTGGCCAGGAACATCACGCCGTCATGCACCAGTGGCGTCGTCTGGTGATTGCCCGGCCGGATGGAGATCGACCAGGCGAGCTTCAGATCGGCGACGTTGTCGCGCGTCACCTGCTCGAGCGGGCTGTAGCCGTGGCTGTTGCGCGTTCGCCGCCAGCTCAGCCAGTCCCCCGGTGACGGGTCCGCGAGCATGGCATCCGTCACCGGGCTCAGCTCGTGCGGCACCTCCTGGTTGACGAACCGCGACGATCGGCGCCGCAGCCGCTCGCCCGCTTGCGCCGCGCGGCGCGCGTCGGAGATGTCCGCCGCATCGCCGATCATCACCCCCGCATCCGCGGTCAGGGTGCGCTCACCGGGCACGCCGCCGTTCGACTCCAGCAGGTAAGCCACCAGATCTACGTAGGACTGATCGCTGAGCGAGCCGGCTTGCCCGGGAGGCATCTCGTCGCGCAGGTAGGCGAACAGCGCATCAGTCGTCTGTCCTACCCAACCGTTCAGGAACTCTACGCCTGAGAGGGGCGGGGCGTGCACCATCCCCTGCAGGGCCGGTCCGTGACACTCTTGACACTGCACGCCGTAGGCCGACCAGCCGCTGGCCGCCTGGTCCGTGGTGAAGGCCCCGTCCGCCGACGCGGGCTGCGCCACCGCGACGACGACACCTGATCCGCCGGTCGAGGCCCCCACGACGATCAGTCCGGCGACCGCTCGCCGGACTGCCGCCGCTCTGAAGTCCGCTCCCAGCCAACGCGATCCGCCGACTCCGCCGCGAGTTCCCTTCGACATGATGCGCACTCCCCGGTGCCGTCGCACGGCGCCGTTATGTCGCGTGGTCATCCGTGGCGCCGTTATATCACCAACAGGCTGACTGCGATACCGGGCTCAATTCAGCCGATCGAACCGGTGTCTGTATTTCACCGTCCGGCTGCGCCCAAGCGGGTCACCCGTTCTGCCGGCGCGCTCCCGTCAGCCGGGCGCCAGAAGACGTTCCGCGGCCCCGTCGCCGTGTAGCCGAATGCCAGGTGTGTGCCGTCCGGCGCCCACGCGGACCAGCTCCACCTTCGCTCAGCCGGATCGTCGACGCGCGCGTCTCATCGTAGACCCAGACGCCAGGATCAGCGGCCAGGGTCGAGAAACTGATGCGAGCTTCGCTCGGCGACAGTCCATCGGCCGACATCACCACCGACGCTTGGGACCCACCCGCAAGCCGGTCGGCTGGCTGCACGCCCAGGCGAACCCGGTCTCACCCACAATCTCGAGGGGGGGGCGGCCGGTCACGGACATCCTCGACTTCGAGCGGGCACGCCCTCGCCGTCCCGCAGGGTGGCCGCCTGCGGGTGCGATTCCAGGAACTCAATCGGAAACCGGAGACGCTCCAGGCGCGACAAGCTGATACACGCCCCGCGCCGGCGTGGTCGCGTAGCCTTCGGCTACCAGCGCCCGGTTGCCGAGACCAGCCTCGGGGCGAGACAGCCCGGTCACGCGAGCGAGTTCGCCGGGGATCGTCAGTCCGGCTCCCGTCAGAAAGCATCGGGCAATTTCGCGGACGGCCCGATCGCGGCGGACCCGCCGGGTGAGCGGTGTGGGAAACCGCCCGATACCCAGTGTCCAGATGTAGGTAAACCTCGGTTGGTAGACGACCTCACTCGGGACGACAAGCATCGTGGCCTGGAGCTCGTCCAGGGCTCGGGTAAACGTCCGTCGATCGGTCACGCCCGATTCGGTCCGCAAATCCGCCGTGCCCATTTCCCACTCATGGCGCAGGACGCGCAAGATCAGGCGGGCGTCCTTGCTCAGACGCCGCGTCTCCTCCGACTTGCGGATACCCCACACCGCATGAAAGTAGGGGATCATGCGCGGCGCGAGGAACATCGCCTTGCCTCGGGACAGCTTGGCGTAGTACGTCTTGCCGCGCCGCACGAGTTGGTCCTTCAACTGCCAGGTGAGCGACGCCTCCGGGTCTTTCTGGACGTTGCGCGGCATCACGGCATCGCGGCGTCCACACACCGCGACATAGAGCGATGGGCCGGGACGGCGTGCGTCAGTGAGGCAGGCGGCGAACCCGTTACGCTCGACGAACCGTTCCGCGTCGAGGGGGGCCTGGACCTGAAGGCTGCCTTCCCGCTGCCAGTGTTCGTCGCGGTACTCTTCGATGTCCGGCGGAATGTGGGGACGAGGTCTCATGCGGACCACCGAGTCGTCATGCGAGCTCCCAGGTCGAGCGGTAGGATACCGCGTCCGTGGAGCAATCCGACGTCGCTCCGGCGACGTCGTGTCATTCGTCGCCGCGCGCGACGTATGTGACGCCACAATGAGATCTGTGGCGCGATATGATTGGCCGCACATCGGAGGCACCATGACTAGATTCGCACCAACCCTCGTCGCCGGCGCCACGCTCGCACTGTTCCTGCCTGGAGACGCGACCGCGCAGATCACGGAATTCGATCTGGAAGTTGTCGAGTCGCCCGCGCTCGAGGGACGGCACTTCGGCGAGGCCGGCCAATACGAACTGTTGCGAGGCATCGTCACCGGGGCGGTGGACCCGAACGACCCGCGCAACCAAGACATCGTGAATCTTGACCGCGCAGCTCGGAATGACGCCGGGCGAGTCGAATACCGCGCCACGGTCGAAATCTACCGACCGGTCGACATGACGCGGTGGAACCGGGGGATTTACCACACGGTGTCGAACCGCGGCCGATCCGGCCCGGCCGAGGTCGCGCTCCTCGAGCGGGGCTTCGCGTTCGTACAGGTCGGATGGCAAGGTGACCTCACCCCCACCGACTCGAACATCGTCGCCTATCTGCCGGTCGCGACACAGGTAGACGGAGCGCCGATCGTCGGTCCGGCGCTCGAGGAGTTCATTTTCGACGACGCCGAACGCGTGTCGCGTCGAACCCTGACCTATCCGGCCGCCTCGCTCGATTCGCGCGGCGGGATGATCTCGGTCAGGGCGAGTCAACGCGCGCGCCGCGAGACCCCGGCCGACCTCGACTGGACCTTGGTGAGCCCGACGGAGATCGAGATTACCCGACCGACCGGATTCGATGGCGGTGCGATCTACGAGTTCATCTATGAGGCCACAGACCCGATCGTGATGGGTCTCGGCTTCGCCGCCATGCGTGACGCCATCGCATTCCTGCGCTACGAAGGCGCGGATGACACCGGCCGCGCGAATCCGCTCGGCACCCCTGGCCTGCCACGCACGGCGATCTCCCTCGGCGTATCGCAGAGCGGTCGCATGTTGCGGGACTTTCTGTATCAGGGCTTCAACGAAGACGTGGCGGGCCGGATTGTCTTCGATGGCATGCACCCGAACATCGCGGGGTCACGCAAGAGCTTT
>JAPYUM010000109.1 GCA_029940535.1 Vicinamibacterales bacterium | reverse complement strand
CGGGGGTGACCGACGAAGTAACGCCGCCAGGCGGACGGATCGCCAGGAAACCTAGCCCGTGTGTTCGACGAGTTCGGGGACCGGCCGGGTGTCCGCACGTCGGCAGGTCCGATCTGGTTCGTTGGGGTCTGGAGCGCCCGCGTGCAGTTCAAGGATGCCGTCTCGCGCCAGTTGATCGAGGTCGTCGTCTTTCCGCTGCATGACGATGGCGGGGTCGGCGGTGGCGGATTCCAGCACCCCGACCCACCGGTTCCGGCCGCTCTGTTTTGCCCGGTACAGCGCCCGGTCGGCCAGGTCGAGCACCTGTTCCCAGCTGAACATCGTGGGGGAGTGCAGCATGAACGGGAAAAAGCTGAACCCGATGGAACAGCTCAGGCGAACGCTTTCGCCGTTGTCGAGGTCGAACCGATGGCTCTCGATCGCGTGACGCAGTCGGTCCGCCAGACCGGCGGCCGTGTCCCGATCCGTCTGCCGTCCCACGAGCAGGAATTCATCGCCGCCCCAGCGAATCAGGGTGTCCGATTGGCGGCAGACGCGCACGAGAATCTCTTTCGTCTTGACGATGACTTGGTCGCCGGCCTGGTGTCCGTAGGTATCATTGACCCCCTTCAGGCCATCCAGATCCATCATCAAGAACAGCAGATTGGGGTCTGCCTCCGCGTCCGAGGCGTGCCGACGATTCTCGATGCGAGCGCGCCGAATCATCGCCAGATCCTTGGGTATCTCGTTCGCCAGATAGCGCCGGTTCCACAGTCCCGTCAACGAGTCGGTGACGCTGACTTCCTGGAGCCTGGCGTTGAGTCCGGCCAGCTCGCGGTTCTGCGTGGCGAGCGCGTCGGTTCGTTCGGCCACCTCCCGCTCCAATCGATGGCTGTATTCCGCCTGGCGGTCGAGCCTGCGCATCTGGTGACGCACGATGGCCGCCAGGACACCCATCACGCCCAATGAGTAGGCCACGATGGCCCACCACGACAGCCACGGCGGCGAGCCGACAACCAACGCCACCGACAGGCCGTCTTCGTTCCACACTCCGTCGTTGTTCGAGCCTTGCACGCGCAGGGTGTACTCGCCGGCCTCCAGGTTGGTGTAGGTCACCCGTCGCACGTCGCCGACGTCGTTCCACTCGGTCTCGAAACCGTCGAGCCGATAGCGATACTGGTTCTGGGCGGGCGCCGTGAAGTCCAGCGCCGCGAACTCGAAGCCGATCGCCGAGTCTTCGTAGCTGAGCGGAATCGGCGCGTCCTGCGCAGAGGGGTCAAGGTCCACCGGCCGGTTGGACTTGAGGAACTCGGTCAGGATGACCGGCGGCACGTATTCGTTGCCCCGCACCGCCTCCGGTCGAAAAATGTTGAATCCGCTTGCTCCGCCGAAGAACATCCGGCCGTCTCGACTCAGAAACTGCGCGCCGAACATGAAGTCGTTTCCCTGAAGCCCGTGCGTGACGTCGTAGGTCTTGGTGCGGCCCGTCGAAGGAGTCAAGCGGGTCAGTCCGCGACTCGTGCTGAGCCAGAGGTGCTCGTCGTCATCCTCCAGCATCCCGTAGACGACGGAGCTCGGCAGCCCGTCACCCCGGTCGTAACGGCGAAACGTGGGATTGAGCGCACGCCGGTCCTCCGCCTCCCAGTAGTTGAGGCCCGCCGACTGCGTGCCGATCCAGAACCCTCCGCGGCGGTCCTGATGGATCGCCCAGGCCGTGTTGCTGCTCAGACTCGTCGCGTCATCCGGGTCGTGGCCAAAGTGGGAGAAGGTACCGCTGTAACGATCGAAACGACTCAGGCCGGCGCCATCGGTGCCGACCCAGAGCGCGTCGGTTTCGTCCTGGTGCAACGCCAGGACGCTGTCGCTGCCCAGGCTCGCCGAATTGTTCGGGTCGTGTCGATAGCGCGCAAACTTCTCCGTGTCGGGGTCGAACTGGTTGAGCCCGCCTCGGTAGGTGCCGACCCAGAGGGTTCCGAACCGGTCGCCTTCGATGACTGTGACCCCGTTTGCGCTCAGGCTCGTTGCGTCGTCCGGGTCGTGCCGGTAGTGGCGGAACTGGCCCGTCCGTGGGTTGAACCGGTCGAGACCGGTTTGAAACGTGCCGATCCAGATCTGGTCGTCGTCGTCGGCGTACAGCGCCATGACCCGGTCGTCGGCGAGACTGGATGGGTCGTCGGGATCATGACCAAACCGGGTGATCGTGTGGGTCTGGGCATCCATCCTGGACAGACCGCCGCCGTAGGTTCCGATCCACACGTTGCCGTGCGTGTCCTCAGTGAATGCGTTGATGACATCGCTACTCAGACCGTCCGGTGCGTTCGGGTCCCGGCGGTAAAGTTCAAACGCGCCCGTCGCGAGATTCCACTTGTTCAGGCCGCGGTGGGTGCCAACCCACAGCACGCCGCCGGCGTCCTCAAAAACGGTGTTCACGCGCTGATCGCTCAGGCTCGTCGGTTCGGCGGGGTCATGGGTAAAGTTGGTGAACCCACGCGCGTCGGAGTTCCATCGACTCAGGCCATTGTCAGTGGCCACCCAGAGCACGCCGGTCGAGTCTTCGAATAGATCACGCACACGCTCGCTAATCAGCGGAGCGGGTCCCGCCGTGGCCTGGGTGAAATGGCTGAAATGCCCCGTATCCGGATCGAATCGGTCGACGCCGTTTTCGTAGGTGCCAACCCAGATGGTGCCGTCGCCCGTTTCGCGAATGGCGCGCACGCGGTCGTCGCTCAAGCCAAAGGGCGCATCGGCCCGATGCCGAAGATGCGCGAAGGTGTTGGTCTCGGAATCGAAAATGTTGATGCCGCCGCCGTCCGTACCAATCCACAAAGCTCCCTGAGAGCCCTCGGTGATAGCGCGGACGCGGTCATGACTGAGACTCCCGGGGTTGGACGGGTCATGGGCAAACCGGGTGAAGGTCCGGGTGCCGGCGTCGAACCGGTTCAGGCCTCCACCGTCTGTGCCGATCCACAGCAGACCCGCACGGTCTTCGAAGATGACGCGAACGCTGTCGTGGCTCAGACTGAACGGGTCCGATGGGTTGTTGACGAATCGTTCGAAGGCGTTGCGGTCTGGCAAGAACCGATGCAGCCCGCCTCCTTCCGTGCCGACCCAGATGTTTCCGGCGGTGTCCTCGAGCAGCGACCAGATCCAGCCGGTCGCCAGCGACGTCGAGTCTTGTGGGTCGTGACCAAACACCTTGAAGTCGTAGCCGTCGTACCGGTTCAGCCCATCCTGGGTGCCGAACCACAAGAGGCCCTGGCTGTCCTGGAGCACCGCGTTCACGGTTTCTTGCGACAGACCGTCGTCGACGGACAGATGCCGGAACCGGACGTTCGGTGCCGGTTGACCGTTGGCGGAGACAGGGGGCCAGAGCAGCAGGCTCAGGGCGATGATCCCGGTTGCCCGCTTCAACCACGCGGGCCGTGTACTGCGGGCCGTCAAGGTCACTGGGGAGTCTCCCCACTGTTACCGGTCGAGCGCTCCGCAGGCTCCGTATCGATCGACGGCCTCTGGTCTTTGGGGTCGTGCTTCGCGCAAGGTCCCGGCGTTGCGAGTTCGGCGGACGTGGTTTTCACCGCGGTCGCTATCCGCGGTGGGCCGTTGACCTCGACCGTGCGGTCAGCCCGAATCCGCAAGGCCCCGTCCTGCTCCTGCAACCTGCGGATCTGCCCGGGCGTCAGACGGGCCGAGACGCTATCGATGATGCCGAGTTCGTGAGTAATCTCACCGCCGACGGCGCAGACGGCGGCGATGACCGCTTCCAGGTCGGAACCTTGCACGAGCGCCGCGGCCTGTAACTCCTCGGCCGGCTGCGCCGACACGATTGTAGGCAGGAACCCCGTGAGACACAGAGCGGCGCAGGTGACAGCGCGGGGGAGGAGCTTCACGATCCGCTTCCAAAGCAATAAGTTCGCCAGTTTGACATCAGGAGCCATCATGTTTGTAAGGCATGTGCTGTCAAGTGGTTGGAGTCAACGGTGGGTGACCCAGGTCGGAGGCGTCCCAGTGTATTTCTGTGCACCCTGTTCGACACGCACACTATTGAGACGCTATTGACGGAATCGGTATTCGGGTCCGGTCACCGGGCGTCGACTGGACGCTCATCATCCCCGAGGTCCCATCGTCCAGATTGCCCCAGATGAGTCGATCGCCCCAGACGACGCTGTCGTTGTAGTCATTGCTCCAGATCAGGCGGTCACCCCGGACCAGACGGTCACCCCAAACGACCGGGAGGTCCCACGCGCGGCCTGCCGTTTCGCGGGCTGGTTGGCCGCTTGCTCCGCTTTCGCGAGCTCTCTCTCGGCTGCCTTCGCCGCCTGCTCGGCCGCTTCCTCCCACTCTTTGGCGATCTTCGCGGCACGCTTTTCGGCCGCGTCCCACTCGGGGTCTCTTCCGACCTTGACCTTCTTCGCGCCGGCCACCGACACCCCGCGGTCAGCGATGACTCGGAACGCGTCCTCAATGAGGGCGCGCCGTTGCTCCGCGGTCAGCTCGGCCCCGACGGCGTTGATGATGCCCAACTCGCGGGTGACCTCCCCCCCGATCTGACGCACAGCCTGCGCGGCCGACGCCATGTCGGTGCCCTGGACGATGACGCTGGCCGATGTCATCCGCTCGGCATCGCTCGTCGCGAGTGTCAAGACAATCATCGCGACCGCCACAATGGTCAGCCGAGTCCCCAGACTCCTGCTCATCGCTGTCTCCATCCGGTGTCCTTCTGGGACGCTGTCCGTCGGTCGTTCGCACGCTGCGCTCGGGCTGGCACCAGGAGAGGCGCGGGCTGCGGGGTATGGGTATGAATTGCTAGCGTTTCCATGAGATTTGCCTTGCAAGGTGACTCCGTCATGCGCCTTCGCGATACTTCATAGAGCAAGAGGTCGGCCAGATTCGGACAGTGTCCACTTCATGTCCATAAGTACTTGACAGACGTGACTTTAGGTATGTTCTGGCAGCCTCGGTATAGAGCGACGCCGCCTGACGTGAAACGATCCGCCGAGCCTAGTTGTTCTGTTTTGACACTTTTTGGGCGTTGGGGTGGGTAATGAGCGCGGCAGGTGTTCTATATCGGCTCTGTTTGCAATGGCTTACTGGGAATCTCGCCTCGAATCATGTTTTCCGATGGGACGCGACGGAATCCGGAGGTTCGGCGGTGGAGTCGTGGAGGCTTCCCGGTGATTCTCGATATGCGCCCCATTTCAGGCCCAGAAACGCGAGCCTACGCGGTCGTGAGACTGGCAATCTGCACATGGTGTCTCGATTTGAAACATCGATACCGTTTTCGAGGGTAGGATTTGGTTGTCGATTTCTGGACGCGAAGTAGGGGCGACTTGCCACGACGCTGCCAGCCGCACACAATGTGCGCAGCAACCGCCTCCACATCATGCATATCGATCCCGTCTCTCCCGTGATTGGCGCCGAGGTAACCGGCGTCGATCTGGCCACGCCGCTCGCCCCAGAGTCGTTCCAGACGATTCACGAGGCCTTGATGACGCACCTCGTGCTGTTCTTTCGCGACCAGGAGCTGTCGTTCGAGCAACACAAGGCACTGGGCCGTCAGTTCGGTGACCTGCACATCCACCCTGCCGCGCCCAAAGACAGTGAGCACCCCGAGATTCTGGTGGTGCACGGGGATGCAAGTGTGAAGTTCGTGGCGGGCGACACGTGGCACTCGGACGTCTCATGCGACGTCACCCCGCCGCTGGGCAGTATCTTGAGGGTGGAGCAGGTACCGACGTCAGGCGGCGACACCTTGTTCGCCAGCATGTATGCCGCCTACGAGGCGCTGTCGGACCGCATGCAGCGACTCGTCCGCGAACTCACCGCGATACACGACGGCCGGCAGTACTACGTCGGTCGATATGGTGGGGAAAACCTACGGGACGGGGAGTATCCTGCCGCCGAACATCCGGCGGTGCGGACCCATCCGGTCACCGGCCGTCCGGCGCTCTACGTGAACGAGGGATTCACAGTCGGGTTCAAGGAACTGAAACCGGCTGAGAGTAAAGCGCTGCTCGGTTTCTTGGTGAGGCACTGCGGCCAGCCTGAGTTCCAGTGTCGGTTCCGCTGGCGGCGGAACTCAGTGGCCTTTTGGGACAACCGCTGCACTCAGCATCACGCCATTTGGGACTACTATCCCCAGACTCGCCATGGGTATCGAGTCACGATCAAAGGCGACCGCCCATTCTTTGACCCATCGCGAGAGCCGCGGGCGGCGGTCGCACCCTAGCTGCTGGTCCCAGCCTCACAGCCTCGTCATGCGACCCGGCGGTCCTGGTGCCGGCGCTCGGTACCACTGCGTCGCTCGTTGCTGGGTCCGTCCGGCGGGCCGAGATCTTGTTGTCGTCGGTTGCGGGCTGACCGCTGCGGACCGCGCCGTCGGTCGCCGTCTACTTCCCCGGTCTCGGCGGTGGACGTGACGTCCGAGTCTCGTGTTACGACCGTCGGTCTGTTCGTCTTCATCGGGCTCTCTTTCTCTCGAGCAACGTCGGGGAGTCCGGGTGAGTTCAGCGCCCGCCGACCGGTGTGTCGCGGGTGGTGCTGCTGGTGTCCCGGCTGCCCCGCCCATCAGTCCCTTCGGCTTCGACCGGCCGCGCCGCAGACCTCACCCCTATCATGTCGGCGTCTGCCCCTTGCGGGACCGGGCGTCGGCTGTCCTTGGGGGTCGGTTTCTGCGGCGGAGTACCCCCCAGGAACCCCGCGAGACCCATAGCGAGCATTGCTTGCCAACGCTTCGAGGAACGCGCTGTCCTGTCTCTCCTTCATCTGGTCCGACCACGCCACGTGGCTCGACGACCGTCGTGCCAGAAAGAGCAAGAGTTCCGCCAGTAACAGGCGTCACTCGGCTGGATCTGTCAACCTGTGTGTTTGCCTACGTTTACCGTCCATGCGCCTTGGTGGGCGCATTTCTGGTGGTGCCGCGAAAAGGCCGATATGTTCTAGTTTGCAGCACGCTGGTCGCATTCTTGTGCTTACTCGGCGGTATGGCGGGAGACGTGCGAAATCGTGCGAGCAGCGGGTGGTGGGGTACACGTTGACAATCAGCGCTCGCCCTACGGCGCCTCGGTGCTGAGCGATGCGAGTGTCTGGTGCTCGAGACTATCCGCTGAACAGGCCGACGACGGTGATCGACACCGTGACACAGACGGCGGCGCCGAGTGTCATCCAGATGCCGACTTTGGCCATGTCACGGATCGAGAAGTAGCCGGCCGAGTAGGGAAGTACGTTGGTCGGGCTCTCGGTGACAAGAATAAACGCGAGGGTTGAGGTGAACGCGGCCGGGGCGGCGATGGTCCAGGGGTCGAGACCCAGGTCGATGGCGAGCGCCAGCAAGATTGGCATGATGAGCGAGCCGGTGACGGTATTGCTGGAAAACAACAGATGCAGCATGGCGACCGCGATGACGATGACGAACGGCCGGAGGAGGGCCGGAATCAGGATGAGGTTGCCCAGTAGGAGCTGCGCCAACCATCGTGCCGCACCAGTCTCGAACACCACCAGCCCCAACGACAGCCCGGCCACGATCAGCATGACCCCGCCCCAGTCCATGTTCTGCTGGGCTTGCTTCCAGCTCATCACGCGAATCGTCGGGAGAAACAGCGTCAGCCCACCCAGCAGCGCGACGGCCTGAACCGGCGGGTCGACCCGCCCGCCGGTCAGGTCCGCCAGCCACGGCGTGACCAGCCAGGCGGTGATGGTCAACGCGAAGATTGTGAGGGTCTTGCGTTCCACCGGTTCGAGGGGGCCGAGTGCGGTCAACTTGGCGTCAATGTCCGCTTCCTCGAACGGCAGTCGCTCGAGCTCAGGGGGAAAGATACGGAGGAGCAACCACCACCCGAGTGGAATCATGAGCAGCGCCGCCGGTACTCCGAGCAGCATCCATTGTCCGAACGAGATGGTCAGCCCGGCCAGTTCCTGCAGATAGCTCAGTGCGATCAAGTTCGCTGCCGTGCCGGCTGGCGTGGCGATGCCGCCGATCAGTGGACCGTAGGCGCACGAGATCATCAGCGCGCGGCCGAAGTTGCTCGC
This sequence comes from Vicinamibacterales bacterium, assembly GCA_029940535.1. GTDB lineage: Bacteria > Acidobacteriota > Vicinamibacteria > Vicinamibacterales > UBA8438 > UBA8438. The sequence goes on along the minus strand of JAPYUM010000109.1, from coordinate 5,446 downwards.
GAGCGGCTTCAACCCCGCATCCTTGAGGACGCCGACGCCGAGCGGCAGCATGACGGCGGCCACCGCCATGTCGGTGATCCACATCGAGAGCAGCGCGCCGGCCGTAATGAATCCGAGCAGGACCCGGTCCGTTCGGGTGCCGGCCAGTCGCAGCACGTGCAGCACCATCCGGGTGCCAAGACCGGAGATCGTGAAGCCGGTCGAGAGGAACAGCACTCCGATAAAGAAGACCACCAGCGGATTGCCGAACCCCGCTCGCACCGCCGAGGCGAAATCGGTGATGCCAAACGCCGGAATCAGAATGAGGACCAGGAGCGAGGTGGCCGGGAACGGCATCGCCTCGGTGACCCAGAGCGTGACCGCGAACAGGAGAATCGCCAGGCAGGTCTTGCCCTCGACCGTCAGTGCGATCAGCTCACCACTCCGCTCGAGCGGCGCCGGCGTCGGCAGCAGATGCACCACCGCCATCAGCGCCGCGGCGGCGATGAAGTAGTACAACCCGCGATCTGTGTCTCGAGGCTCGGTCACGGGTGGAGGCTACGCGTTGGCACTGGCCGCAACCTTTTCACAATCGGGTGACGAGCGCCATCTTTTCCAGCCGGAGGCCGGGTTGAGGCCTACCGTGTCACGGTCAATCACGACGAACTGAACGCCGCCGTCACTCACGATGGCCTCGCCGAATTGTCTGACCTGCTCCAGCGACAAGCCGCGGACGGTCGCCACAGCTCTACGGAATCCCCTTCATGGAGCGCTCGAAGTTGCACTGAGCGGGGCCTGAAGGCTCTGCGTAAGCGCTGGAATCAAGAGCAGCCGCTCATGGAGCAGTCGCGCCACCAGTGCGTTCCCCTTCGGCGAGTAGTGTCCGTTGAAGAGTGAGTCGATCTCGTCGGCGGGATAGCGGCGGAAGTCGTCGATCAGATCGACCAGGTGCCAGCCATGGGTCTCAGCATTGTCTTTCAAGAACCGACGCCATTGATCGGACTCGCGATGGGTCACGTCTCCGCGTTCCGGAAGATACACGATCACAAGGGTGCTGCCTTTCTCACGATTCGTCTCAGTCAGCTCTTCCAGAATTCTCACAACGATCTCTCCGACCGGCTCCGTCGCGGGGTCGCCGATCTCGACTGGTATCGTCGGGCCGAAGACAAGGCGTCTAGAGAATTGGACCGAACTCAGCTTGTCAGCGGCTCTGAGCAAGCGAACCAGTCGGGGTGCCCCAAAAAGAGCGCGTTGGAACCGGTCAGTTTACATTGACCAGGGCACCGCCGTGGAGTTCGAGAAGTGGCTTTCCGTATCCGAGAAAGGTGGAGCTCCGCATTCGCTCGAAGTCGGCGGTAATAAATCCGAAGACCTGTATCTCGTGGTCCAGTGCCGCACTGTTTCGCTTGTACCAGAGATACGCTTGATCGAAGCCGTAGCCTCCCTGCCTCAGGTTGACGGATTCGATTCGCTCATTGATCTGGGTAAGACGGTGGCACCAGGTGTCAGAATCCCCCACGCCAAATCCCAACGTGAACGAGTCTCCCGCGCAGACAAGTCGTATCTGCCGAGGCACAGGTCGCTCTTGGGCGTCCACGGCGATACGGAATCGCTGCGAGTTGGTACTCAGTGACACCCCTGGACCATACATATCCTGGATCCGCAGATCCGGCAGGTTGATCCAACCTAGCTCTTCATCGTACTCGGTGTGTTCTCGCTCTTTGACGACCGGACTGAAGAAGGCCTCTCTTGCGAAGTAGACACCACTCGCGAACCCCTCGACTACAAACAACAGAGTGAGCCCTACAGCGACGTTTCCAACGAGAAGTAATCCGGCGCTGCGCAGCCGTACCCTACGGGTCTGCTTCATCGCAAGATCTTTCGCTCCGCGCAAAACCGACGCGCTGCAATTGATTCAGTGATCATGCGGCTTCGTTACGATGACCTGCTCATCTCCAGAGCAAAGTCGGTGCGTCTTCAAGTTCGACAACAAGACACAGAGACGCCTTGCAACTACATCCCAGGTGGGGTGAACCGTCCATCAGTGGCGGTCCATCCACCATCGGCCATCAGGAGCGTGCCGGTCACGAAGCTGGCGGCGTCGGACGCCAGAAACACGGTGGGGCCGACCATCTCTTCCGCCGTGGCCCACCGGTTGAACACGCTCTTGGCTGCGTAGGCGTCGTGCCAGTCCGGGTCGTTCTGGATCTGTGCGGTCAACGGCGTGGCCACCACGCCCGGGCCGACGGCGTTTACCCGCACGCCTGAGGGGCCGAACTCGGCGGCGGCGGTGCGCACGAGCTGGACGATGCCGGCCTTGGTGGAGGCGTAGACCGACTGACCCGGTTCGACGACCGTGGCCCGAATCGATGAGAACAAGATGATGCTGCCGTTGCCCTGGGCCATCATGATCCGGCCGGCCGCGCGCAGCACGTGAAAACTGCCCTTAAGGTTCAGTCCGACGACCCGGTCGAACTCGTCGTCTGTGTAGTCGACCAGCCGTTTGCGCACGTTCACGCCTGGAGTGCAGATGACGATATCCAGCGACCCGTGCCGCTCGACGACGTCGTCGAATGCCTGATCGACCGCGGTTCCGTCAGTGATGTCGAGTCGAGCCGCGTCGGACGCGCCGCCTTCACCGACGATGGCCCCCGTGGTCTGCGCCGCGGCCTCCGCATCGACATCCAGACAGCGCACCGTCGCGCCCTGTCGTGCGCATCCCAGCGCGACCGCTTCCCCGATGCCGGATCCGGCGCCGATCACCGCGGCGACCTGGTCGTCGAGCCCGAATAGCTGGCTGTTCGTCATGACACCTCTGCGGTCTCCCGTCCCCTGAACGCCATCATCGTTACAGTCGCGGCCAGTGCCGCGCCCAGCCCCAGTATCGCCGGGAGTCCGACGACGTCACTCGAGGTCGTGACGTGGACGATCGCGGCGGTGGCCACGCCGGCGCCTATCGACGCCAGCGCTTCTGGCGTCCGCACGCGCCCGACGTAGAGCCCGACGATGACCGGCACGAACAGGCTCACGGACAGCAGGGTATAGAAGATACTCAGGGCGCCGACGATCGAGTCAGACAGCATGGCGATGGCCACGCTGCCCGCCCCGCCGGCAACGGCTGCGAGACGGGCCACCCGGAGAATCGCCGCATCGTTCGCCCGCGGGTTCAGAAACCGGGCATAGAGGTCCTTGGAGAACGACGTCGACAACATGAAGAGCAAGGCGTCGGCCGAACTCACTTCCGCCGAGAAGATGGCGGCAAGTCCCAGCGCACCGACCAGGGGCGGCAACGACCCGAGGAGCAAGATTGGCAGGGCGAGGTTCTGGTTGGCAAGGTCTGGCGCCACCGAGCGGGCGACCATGCCGAGCAAGGCTGGAATGGCGGCAAACGCCAGCATCGCGAGACCGCTCAACCCCACGCCGAGCCTGACCGCACGATCATCACGCGCCGCATACACCCGTTGGAGGATGCCGGGCGAGACGATGAACGCTGGGCCCAGCATGGCTAGGAGATAAAACCAGCCCGAGTCGCCCCCACGCCAGAAACTCCAGTAGCCGTCGATGTCCGAGGTGGCGACGATCACGGGTTCGAGACCGCCTGCCGACGCCAGCAGCATAGGAAATGTGACCACAAAGCCAACGAGAATCACGACGAGCTGGACGACGTTGATTCGGACCGAGGTCAGGAGGCCCCCGGCCGTGAAATACACCGTCACGACCACGCCGCCAATGATGGACCCCAATCGCCGGTCCAGTCCCGCGACCGCATCGAGCACGAACCCCATCGCCATGAGTTGCCCAGCGAGGAGGGCGAGCGTCCCGAACCAGAGGAGGACCGCGATGGTGGCGCGGACCTGGGGGCCGTATCGATGTTCCAGGAAGTCGCCCACGGTGCGCAGGTCGTGCTCGGCCGCCAATCGACGCAGCCGTGGACCGACCCACCACGCGAGCGCCAGGGAGCCGATTCCGGCCGATCCCACCCACCACCAGGCGCTAAGCCCGTCCCGATATCCGAGCCCGGCCGCGTTAACCGTCGTGCCGGCGCCGATGTTGGCGGCCAACAGAGTGGCGAAGATCAATCCGGGTCCGAGGCGCCGCCCGGCCACAAAGAAGTCGCTGGTCGCGTGGACCTGCCGGCCCGACCAGAGCCCGATCGCCATCAACACCACGGCGTAGGCCAGGAGGACGCCGAGATAGAGATTCACTGATCGGCCCGAAGATCGCTGGCCGAGGGATACCCCGGGATACCGGTAGCCGCCCGCACGGCCCGGACGATCGCCTCCGCCATTACATCGGCGGCCAGCGCGCCCACCGTAGCCAGGCCGGTCGGTCCGTCGTAGACGCCGGTCGCGAGCGCGAAAATGGCATCGCCGTCATTCGGGGTATGCGACGGTGAGATGGCGCGCGCGAATCCGTCGTGGGCCATCTGCGCCATGACGGTGGCCTGCGCCTGGGTGAGACTGGCGTTCGTGGCCACGACGCCGATGGTGGTGTTTTCTCCCGGGCGGCTTTGATTGCTGCGTCCCGCCCGCAGCAGCAGCCGCGCGTCGGCGAACGTGCGGCCGTCTTCGCCGCGTGCGCCCGCCACCACTTGTCCGGTGGCCGGGTCAATGACATCGCCGACAGCATTGACGGCCACCAGCGCGGACACGACCAAGCCGCTCGGCATCGAGATGGAGGCGGACCCGATGCCCCCCTTCATGGCGCGGCCGGGGCCGCCCATCTTGCCGACGGTCGCGCCAGCGCCGGCGCCAACGTTGCCCTCGGGTACCGGATCGGAGGTCGCCGCCTCGGCGGCCCGGTAGCCACAGTCGGCCGTCGGTCTGATGGTCGGGTCGTCGCCGATGCCCAAATCAAAAAGGATGGCTGCCGGCACGATCGGCACCTTCGCGACACGCGTGTCGTACCCGATGTCCCGCTCGGCGAGATAGCGCATGACGCCGCTCGCCGCGTCGAGCCCGAACGCACTCCCGCCGGACAGCACGATGCCATGTACCTCCTGCACCGACTTCGCCGGATCCAAGAGGGCGGTTTCACGCGTGCCCGGCGCGCCGCCTCGCACATCGACCCCGGCCACCGCCCCAGCTTCCGTCAGTACGACCGTGCAGCCGGTCGGCCGCTCGGTCAAGGTATGATGGCCGACCTTGATGCCGTCAACCGCGGTCAAGCCCCGCTCGGACTGTGAGAAGGTGCTCGGCTGAACCATGAGGCCTCCCGCGATGCACGCGGTGGTGACGACGAGGCGACGCATCCAGTGCTCCCGCCCATGTCCCGTGCTGGCCTGAGGCGATTCGGGCGCAATGTAAATCGGCATCGGTCCTTCGGATGATAGCTGAAAGCACAGGGCGCGCGACAATGCGCGCCCGGCGGCGGCGGAGTGGGGCACTCGGGGTCCCCGCGCAGCCGTCGCGGGGGGTTCGGGGCGCAGCCCCGTCTAACGAATGCTAGCGGAAAGCGGCGGGCGCGC
>JAPYUM010000228.1 GCA_029940535.1 Vicinamibacterales bacterium | reverse complement strand
AGCGAATGACTGTGCGCTCGAAGAACGCCCGGCCGGCCACGCTCACGCTGACGTGCGCGTTCGCCCTGTTTCTCGGCACCGGGGCATACACGCTGTTCGGTGCGCAGCCGGCGACGCCGGACGAGCCGGTAGCCAACGCCGAGACCGATCCGGGTCCGGTCGACCCGATGGCACAGCCAATCGACTTCAGCCACGCACACCACGTGACCGAAATCGGAATCGACTGCCAGTTCTGCCACGCCTACGCGCGCCGGGGCCCGGTGGCCGGAATCCCGTCGGTCCAGCGATGTGCCGGATGCCACCAGACGGTGCTCAGCGAGCAACCGGAAATCGTCAAAGTGCTGGAGTACTGGGACAACAAGGAACCGATCCCGTGGCTCAGGGTCCACGACTTGCCGGACTACGTGCGGTTCTCGCACAAACCGCACATCCGAGCCGGCGTCAACTGCGCCGACTGCCACGGGAACGTGGCCGCCATGGAAGCGGCCGTGCAGGTCGAGTCGCTCAGTATGGGTTGGTGTCTCGATTGCCACAAGGAGCGCGAGGCCAGCCGCGATTGCCTCGCGTGCCACTATTGAGTCGCCGGGCCGGGTACGCGCCATCTGCCGTATCCATGAACCCGCGGCACCAGCGTCGTGCGCAACCGTTCGGGGGAAGGGTCGCGTGAAGCAGGACAACTCATCGCTTGTCGAGGTCGTCGAACGGCGGACGTTCCTGAAGGTCCTGGGCAGCGCCGGACCCGCCATGGCGATCTCCGCCTGTTCGCCAGTACCGCCGGAAAAGATCATCCCGTTCGTCACCCCCCCTGAGGACGTCATTCCGGGTGTCGCCACCTGGTATGCCAGCGTGTGCGGCGAATGCCCGGCCGGATGCGGCACGCTGGTGCGAACCCGTGAAGGTCGCGCGGTGAAGGTGGAGGGCAACCCGGAACACCCGGTCAACCGGGGTGGGCTGTGCGTCCGCGGGCAGTCATCGCTGCAGGGCCTGTACAACCCGGACCGGATTCCCGGACCGCAGCGCCGACGGGTCACCAACGCGGCCGCGGACCAGAGCGTGTTGGAGACGTTGCCCTGGGACGATGCCCAGCAGGAATTGATTGACCGGGTACAGACGCTTCGAGACGCGGGCCGCGGGGACCGGATCGCGGTCATCACGCCCCCACTGACCGGCACGATGGCCGCACTGACGTCGGCCTGGGTGGAGGCCCTCGGCGGGGCCCGCTGGATCCGCTACGAGCCGTTCGCCTACGAGGCGATCCGCGAGTCCAATCAGCAACTCTTCGGACGTGCGGAGGTGCCGCGTTACGACTTCGCGAACGCCGACTGTCTCATCTCGTTCGGCGCGGACTTCCTCGAAACGTTCAGTTCTCCCGTCGGTTACGCACGTGATCACGCCGGACAACGCCGTGTCCGCAACGGCGAGAAGGCGCGGTTCGTGCAGATCGAACCACGTCTCTCCATGACCGGGGCCAGCGCCGACGAGTGGCACGCGGTGTCTCCCGAGACCGAGGGTCTGGTGGCCGCGGCCATGGTCCAGACCATCATCGGCGAGCAACGCGCGCAGGGGGTACCCCCAGAGACACAGGCACAGATCGCCGCCCTGGTCGCGTCCACCTCACCCGAGCGTGTGGCGGCCACGTCCGGGCTGTCGGCCAACACCATTCGCGCACTGGCCCGAGAGTTCTCGGACCCGGCGCGCGGTCCGGGACACAGTCTCGCGGTGGGCGGCGGCGTCGGAGTGTCCGGAGCCAATGCGACGGCGGCACAGTCGGCGGTCACGCTGCTCAACTATGTCGCAGGCAACATTGGAGCCACCGTCGACTTCGGCGCGGCCTCGACCCTCGATGCGTCTACCTACGCCGACATGCGGGCACTCGGCGAGTCGATGCGCAGCGGTGCGATCGAGCTCGCGGTTATCTACAACGTGAACCCGGTCTTTTCGATGCCGGGCGAGGCCGACTTCACGGGGTCGCTAGCCGACGTGCCGTTCGTCATCAGCCTGTCGAGCCTGCCAGACGAGACGACCGGGCACGCCGATCTCCTGCTGCCCACGCACACGCCGCTCGAATCGTGGGGCGACAGCAATCCACAGCGAGGGGTCTACGGACTCCTGCAGCCAACCATGCAGCCGGTCTTCGACACCCGCCATGCCGGCGACCTGATGATCGCCGTCGGGCGAGCGCTGGGGGGCGATACGGCGGCCAATTTTCCGAGGCGGGGCGGGTTCTACCGGTATCTCCGCGACACGTGGGAGGCCATGCAGCCGACGCCGGAACCGGTGACGGACGCTGCCGACGTCGAAGCCGAGACCGCGGCCGAGGAACCCGATTTCGAAACCTACTGGGCCGACGCGTTACGTCGAGGCGGCACGACCGTCGCCGTCGCGCCGGTCGCGGTGGAGCTCCGACCGGGCGTCTTCAACACCGATCTGGCTGGGGCACTGTCGCCCCCAGGCCGGGCATCACGGTCACACGTCCTGGTCGCCTACCCATCGCTGCACTTCTTCGACGGTCG
>JAPYUM010000227.1 GCA_029940535.1 Vicinamibacterales bacterium | reverse complement strand
CTGTGGGACTGGGACTTTCCCACCCACCCGAACCTGCTCGACATCACCGTTGACGGCCGCGACATCCACGCGCTGGCGCAGGTGAGCAAGCAGGGCTTTACCTACGTCTTCGACCGCGTCACCGGTGACCCGGTGTGGCCGATCGAAGAGCGTCCGGTGCCGCAGGAGACCAACCTGCCGGGTGAAGTGCCGTCGCTGACCCAACCGTTCCCCACAAAACCCCCGCCGTTCGAGTATCAGGGCGTGACGATCGAGGACCTGGTGGACTTCACCCCTGAGATCCGGGAGATGGCGGAAGAGGCGGTGCGCGACTTCACCCTCGGTTCGATCTTCACGCCTCCGCTCCGGACCGTCGAGGGGGAAACGCAGGGCGTCATCCAGCGTCCGGCGATCGATGGAGGCGCCAACTGGGGCGGCGCGGGAGTGGATCCTGAGACCGGCATTCTGTACGTGCCGTCGCAGAACCGCTCGTCGGTGCTGCACTTCTACACCCCGGACGAGTCTACCGGCGGCACCATGTCGATCACCCAGGCGGCGTTCGGCAGCGGCCGCCAGCCGGCGTTGAGGCAGGGGCTTCCACTCTTCAAGCCGCCCTACTCGCGGATGACCGCGGTCGACCTCAACGCTGGGGAGAACGCCTGGATGCAGCCGAACGGCGACGGCAATCGCCTGCGGAACCACCCGATGTTACGCGACCTCGACCTGCCGCCGCTGGGCGGTGACGGGCGAGGCGGCCCGGTGGTCACCAAGACGCTGCTCGTCAGCGCGCTGACCGCGGGCGGTACCGATGACGCACCGCGACTCGTAGCGCGTGACAAATCCACCGGGCTGATCGTCGGGTCCATCGATCTGCCCTCCGGGGCCATCGGCACCCCGATGACCTACATGGTCGACGGTCGGCAATACATCGCCTTGACCGTGGGTGGGGGACCACGCCTGGTGGCGTTCGCCCTACCCGCTTCCCCCGAGGCTTCGGCGGGGCAGGCCCGGTAGCCAGAGAGGAGACACCGAATGCGACGCGTTTGCTTGTTCCCGCTCACCTTGCTTGCACTTGGCCTGGTGGCCTGGACGGCAAGACTCGACGCTGAGCAGCCCGAGATTCCTCCGATCGAAGTGCACCAGATCACGGACACGCTGCACATGCTCGGATCGGGCATGGAGACCGGCGGCAACATCGCGGTGCTGGTGGCCGAGAGCGGCGTGGTGCTGGTGGACACCAAGAACGAGGGCTATGGCCCGACCATCCTGGATCTGGTGCGCGAGATCACCGACAAGCCGGTGACGATGATCATCAATACGCACGTCCACTTCGACCACAGCGGCGCCAATACCGAATTCCCCGACACGGTCCAGTTCGTGGCCCACGAGAACATCCGACGCCACTGGGCCCGGACCGACTGCCAGCCCACGCCCACCAACTGCGACGACTTTCAGGGCGAGAACCGGAAATATCTGCCGAAGACCACCTTCAGCGACCGGCTGAGCCTGTTCACCGGCACCCCGGACCAGATCGACCTCTACTACTTCGGTCGCGGCCACACCGACGGCGACACCTTCGTGGTCTTCAAGGACGCGCGCACCATGCACGTGGGCGACATGTTCCTGGGGAAGACCCTGCCGTTCATCGACGCCGAGAACGGCAACGGCGGGAGCGCCATCGAGTTCGGCCGCACCCTGACAAAGGTGATCGACAACGTGCGAGACGTCGATACGATCATCAACGGGCACTGGAACACACCGCTCACCTGGAGCGACCTGGTCGACTACCGCGGCTTCTACACGAACCTGTACGACCAGACGCGGCGGAGTCTCGACACCGGTCTCAGCGCCGAGGAGTCGATCGCGGCCTACGAGAAGCCGGCGCGCTACGGCGACTACGCCGCCAACAAAGGTGCCGGAGCGTTCACCGTGGACTCCATCGTGAACTACATCTACCGGGGTATCTAGTGTCCCGTCTCAGAAGTTCGATACATAAGTCGTCGACGGGGCATCGCGCCTGAATGCGTTGCTCGTCGGTCGCAACATACCAGCCTGCTCCCTCCTCAGCCTCTTGGCGTGGTGTACCAACACTGTTGATCTGTCCACCTGACGATTCCGGTCGGCGTCATGTCGACCACGCTCGACGGCTGGTCGACGAAAGCGGCGGCGCCTGCATCGATCTGGTGTCTCCGGTCGAGTCCGACCTCGCCGAGAACGTGTTGGGCCTCACCCGGGCGGGTGTATGACCGTGCCGGACAGAGATTGGAACAATTTCCGCCGGACGCTGGCTCGACTTGAGTCGTGGGGCCTGGCGGAGTCTGCGGTGTCGGCCCATTTGGCCGACCTTGGCGCCGAGCAAGTCTCGCGCCTTCGCCGCGAGGGCACGCACGTCGGGGGCGTGGCGCCGACCGACTACGAGCGACCCTCCAAGGCGGCCGTCGGGCTGTTTTGCGACAAGCTCAAACGATTGGTGAAGCTCGGTGGGAAGGACCTCGTCGTGACCGAGTCCCCGGCCCTCGGCGGGTTCGGGCACA
>JAPYUM010000108.1 GCA_029940535.1 Vicinamibacterales bacterium | reverse complement strand
CGAGTGGTCTCATCGCCAAGAGCGTGACGGCGGACGGTGCGCTGGACGACATCTTTGACCTGCAGGATCGGATCGCGGTCGAGATGACGGCCAACGTGCAATCGAGCCCGGTGGGGCGCGTGCCACCCTCGATGCCCGGTCGCCGGTCGGGCCTGGGTGTCCCGAGTGGTGACGGATCGGCGCCGGTAGCGGACCTCAGGGTGGGCTCGGCAGGCTCGACCGGCGCCGAACGTCCGGCATCCTCCGTGGTCGGCGGTACGTTGAACTTCGCCCCGGAGGCGGCCACCGCCGGGGCCGGGGCCGGGGCCTCGGGCCTGACGGCGGCCGGGCCCGGAGACCAGACCGCACCGGCGAACGCCGCGCTGCCCCCGAGCGAGCGATACCGGGTCGAACCGACCCGGGTCGAGACACCGCCCCGCCTCGACGGCGACTTAAGTGACGAGGCCTGGCTCCGGGCGGCGGTCATCGACGACTTCATCCAGCAGGAGCCGGCCGAGGGCGATCCGGCGACCGAGCGCACCGTGGTCCGGCTGATCTACGATGCCACCGCCCTTTACATCGGCGTCGAGGCGTATGACGGACAACCGGACAGCGTGATCGCCACCGAGAAACGCCGCGATTCGCGACGTCTGCTCGACGAGGACAATTTTCAGATCATCCTCGACACCTTTCAGGACCGTCGGTCGGGCTACATGTTCGTGACCAGCCCGCTCGGAGCAAAACTCGAGCAGCAGGTCGCCGCCGAGGGTGAAGGCGGGTTTGGCGGCAACAGCTCGAACATCAACGTGAACTGGGACGGCGTGTGGGACGTGGCCACGAGCCGCACCTCGGAAGGCTGGATTGCCGAGATCGCCATCCCGATGGTGACGTTGCGCTTTCCCGAGGCCGACCGGCAGGTGTGGGGCGTGAACTTCATGCGGAACATCCGGCGCAAGAACGAGCAGGTCTTCTGGGCGCCGATTCCGAAGGCCTACAGCCTGACCCGGGTCAGTCTGGCCGGCACGATGGCCGGGATCGGCGGTGTGGACCGTGGCATGGACCTGCGGGTCACACCGTATGTGCTGGCGGGGGGGCGGCAAGACCGTCTGGCGACGTCCGCCCTCGACGACTCGGGCTTCAACGACGTCGGGCTCGATCTGAAATACGGCGTGGCCTCGGGGCTCAACCTCGACGTCACGCTGAACACCGACTTCGCGCAGGTGGAGGTGGACGAGCAGCAGGTAAACCTGACGCGGTTCGCGCTCTTCTTTCCCGAGAAGCGGGATTTCTTCCTCGAAAATTCCGGAATGTTCGGCATCGGCACCCAGGGATTCCGGCGTACGGCCGACCTGTTCTTCACCCGCCGGATCGGACTGTCCGCGGCTGGCCAGCCGGTACCGATCATCGGGGGTGGGCGTCTGACCGGCAAGGTCGACCGGCACAACATCGCGGTGATGAACATCCAGACCCAGGGGGGCCGGGATCGACTCGGCGAGAATTTCTTTGTCGGTCGCTACAGTCGGGACATTCTGGCCCGGTCCCGGATCGGCGGCCTCGTCGTCAACAAGGAGGCGATCGGCGGCAACAGTTACAACCGGACGTTCGCATTCGACACGACGCTCGCGCCGCATCCCAACTTCGTCGTCAACTCGTTCATCGCGAAGACCGAGACACCGGATGTGTCGAGCGGAGACATGGCGGGCTATGTCAGCGCGGCGTGGTTGAGCCCGTCATATCGGGTGGAAGCGGAGTTCACCGACATCCAGGACAACTTCAACGCCGAAGTGGGATTCGTGCCACGCACGGGCATCCGGATATCGAGGTTGCACGGCGAATGGGATCCGCGGCCTGGCCGGTGGGGCATCCGGCAGTTCGACCCGATGTGGAACGTCACCTACACCACCGACCAGCACAATCGACTGCTGACGCGGCGGATCCACAACATGATCGGCACCTATTTCGAGGACGGGTCGTCATTCATCTTCTGGTACAACGACATTTTCGAGCAGCTCGATTTCGCGTTCCCCATTACCTCCGACGTCACCATTCCCGCCGGTACGTACCGCTTCGGCGAGTGGTCGTTCCGGTATCGCAGCGACGCGTCAAAGCGGATCTTCGGTCAGGCGGCGTACGCCCCGCAGACCTTCTTCGGGGGCAATCGAACAGACGCCAGCGCCACGATTGGCGTGCGGCTGACGGACTCGATCGCGGCCGAAGGGCGATTCAGCCGCAGCAACGTCGACTTGCCGGGAGGCGCGTTCGTCGCCGATCTTGCCTCGGCCACCTTTGACCTCGCGCTCTCGCCCGAGATGACGCTGCGCACGTTGACCCAGTACAACTCCACCACCGACTCGATCAGCACGAGCGTGCGGTTCAACTGGATCTACAGCCCCGGCAGCGACATCTACATCGCCTACGACGAATTGCGTGCCGACGACTTCCTGGTGTTCGACCCGACGCTGCAACATCGGGGTCGGGTGCCCTGGATTCAGAATAGGCAGCTCGCCGTCAAGATGACGTATCTCCTGTCACGGTAGACCGTGAACGCTGGGACGACCGGCATCGCCTCGGCGGGTAAGAACCCTGCGGGCCGGGTTCGTTCGGACAGTTCCGATCGACGCAACATTCTTGGAGGGGACTGATGATGGAGACCTTGTTCTCACACTTGGTCGTGGGCGTGTTTGGCGCGGGTCTGATTTGATGGATCGACCGGCCGAGTCGCCGGCAGTTCAAGCTGATCCTCACGGCGCTGTCCGAGGGGAAGAAAGAGGGCAAGGATTGGCGGCTGGTCACCGACAAAGAAGGCGGCCGCACGCAAGACACCGGCGTCGCGCACCAAGGCGACAAAGAAGAGCGCATCCAGTGAACCGATAGACACGAAGAAGCAGGCGCCGAAGCAGACTCGCAAGGCCATGTCGGCTAGCGGCCGCAAGGCCATAGCACGGCGAATGAAGGAAACCTGGGCAAAGAGAAGGAAGGCTGGCTCGTGACCGGCGGTCTTGCGATCACCAACCAGAACTGGCAAGAGGTGATGGGTGCCTGAAGCGGCCGATAGGCTCGTCGCAATCGAAGGCGGAGTTCATCTGTGCAACGTCAACTGACGACGCCATTCCAAGGAGGGACCGTGCTCACCCGCAGAATTTTCCTGTCACTCGTTGCGGGCAGTGTCGCCGCATCCCGGTTTGCGTTCGCACAGCCGGCGTCCCAAAACATTGCCCTATACGCCAACGTCGGGCCCGATCTCACGCACTATGACGTTGACGTCGCAAGCGCGGCGCTGATCAGGCAGTCCACGGTCACGCTGCCGGCGCGGGTGCAATACGCCTGGCCCCATGTCTCGAGGCGCTATCTCTACGTGGCTTCCAGCAGCAGCGCGCCTGGCTACGGTCAGACCGGAACCGAGCATCACATCACCGCGTTTCGCATCGATCCGACAAGTGGCGCGCTCACGCCGCACGGTGAGCCGATACGCTTGCCGACGCGCCCCATCCACATGTCCACGGATATGCCATCGGAGAATATCCTGGTGGCGTTCAACAACCCGAGCGCACTGCGTGTCTACCGCATCAATCGGGACTTTACGCCGGGAGAAGAGGTGAGACAGCCGGGCCCCATAGATGCCGGCATCTACGCCCATCAGGTGCGCGTGACGCCCGACAATCGACTGGCGATTCTGGTCGCCCGCGGCAACGAAGGCACGCCCGCCCGGGCGGAAGACCCCGGCGCCTTGAAGGTGTTCGACTACCGGAGCGGCGTGCTGACCAACGGCGTGACCATCGCGCCCAACGGCGGGAAGGAGTTCGGCCCCCGGCACCTCGATTTTCATCCGACCAAGCCGTGGATCTACGTGTCGATCGAAACGCAAAACAAGATGTACACCTACATGATGGAAGGCGGCACGATTGCCCCGGAGATCGCGTTCCGCGCGGACACGCTTGCCGACCCGCAGACCATCAGGTCGCGGCAGGCGGCAAGCACGGTGCACGTGCATCCGAACGGCCGGTTTCTATACGGAGCCAACCGGGCCCAGGCCACGAACGAGATCGAGGGCAAGCAGGTCTTCGTCGGCGGCGAGAACAACATCGTGGTGTACTCGATCGACCAATCCACCGGCGAGCCGACCGCCATCCAGCACATCGAAACCCGGGCCATACACCCGCGCACCTTTCACATCGACCCGGGAGGACGCATGCTGGTCGCACAGCACAATCTGCCGGTGAATGTGAGAGCCGACGGTGGGATACGGCTAGCGCCGGCCGGCCTGTCGGTATTCCGTATCGGCGATGACGGCAAGCTCACCTACGTGCGTAAGTACGACATCGATGTCGGCGACACGACCATGTTCTGGATGGGCATGGTGCCACTGTAGACGCCTCGAAGCGCAATAACCGAGGCGGTCAGGCGCTCTTCTTGAGCACGCCGGCCATCCTCGCCAAAGAACGCGTATCAGGAACGCGAGGCGATGTGGAATGACCACCAGCTGTCCGGTCGCGGGGTGTCGAGCGAGGGAGGCTCTCCGCCGCCGCCGGGCTGCCGGGCTTGTACCGCCGGCTTTTGCAGTTTTTGCATCCGGGCCGCCCAGACCTGGTCGAGTCGGCTCTGGTCCATCTCCCGGTTGAGATGGACGGCGTAGACCACGCCATCCAGACGCAACCGGCCCGGCTCATCCGCCCCCACTCGCGGGCACCAGTATTTGTTGTCGCCAAAGGAGCAGCTGATAAAGAGGTCACCGTCCGGCGTCGCCATGCAGTTCACGTTCACCGCATGGGGCCGCAACATGATGCTGATCTGAATCTGACACAGCGAAACGTCGTTCGCGAAGCTCCAGTCGGTGACGGGGGCGTCATGCGAATCGCCCAGCAGCACGAAGCCCGGCATTGTCTCGCAAGGACATGTCGTGGTCCAGACGACGCCGCCCCCCACGAGCACCAGGCCCAGCGTGGCCGCCACGCCCAGGAGAATTTTCTTGACGGTCTTCGACCGCGTGCCGGCGGTCCCTTGCGCTGCGCTCATTGCCATCCTCCTTGGCTTCCCGAAGCCACCGAACCTGACCATTGATGGTCGATACCCGCCAAGACTACCGCAATACCGGGATCCGGGTCGCCGGGCGCCGCGAGCGGCGACGTAGAATGCTCGTGCATCTTCGAACCGTAGAACTGGAGGCTCACGCATGTTCGATCGGCTGCCTACTCCGACCGGCCGCTGGCCGGCTGTCGCCGTCATGCTCGCCTGCGTCTGCGCCGGTGCGAGCGCTCCCGCGTCCAGCCAACCTGCGGGCGAGACCACGGTGCTCCGCGGGGCGCACATCCTCGACGGGCGCGGCGAGGTGCTCGCGGACCGAGATCTGGTAGTGCGCGACGGACGGATCGCCGAGATCGTGCCACGTGGGACCGCCAGGGGAGACCGCGTCTACGACCTGACGGCCGTGACGGTGCTGCCGGGCTACATCGACACCCACGTGCACATCGGAAACCACTTCGACGACGACGGCAAGGTGCACCGGCAGGCGGTCGACCCCAGCGTCGCCCACGTGACGCTGCACGGGGCGGAAAACGCGTTCCGCACACTGATGAACGGCATCACCACGATGCAGAGCCTGGGCTCACCGCGAGACGCCGAGCTGCGGGCGTGGATCGACCGTGGCGAGATTCCCGGCCCTCGGCTGCTATCGTCGCTCGGCGCCGTGAACGAGAACACCGGCACCCCGGACGAGATCCGGGCCTATGTGCGTGGCCGCGCCGCCGCCGGCGCCGACGTCATCAAGGTCTTCGCGTCGACGAGCATCCGGTTCGGCGGGGTCACCAACATGACCGCCGCCCAGCTCGAAGCCGCCTGCGGGGAGGCGACCGCCCAGGGGCTGCGGTCGGTCGTCCACCTGCATCGGTCCGACGCGCTACGGATGGTCGCCGACGCCGGGTGCACTCAGGTCGAGCACGGCTGGATGCTCGAGCCAGGCGACGTCCAGGTGTTCGTCGACAGCGCGATGTATCTCGGCAACCAGATCGATCTGCTCTTCCGCAACTATGCCGAGCGTGGCGACCGCTACGCCGGGGTCGGTGGCTACACCATGGAAGGCTTCGCCACCCTGCAGGCGGCCCGGCCGGGCGCCCTCGAGTTCTTCCAGGCAGCGGCGAGAACCCCCGGCGTGCGCATCGTCTACAGCACCGACGCCAACGCCGGCAGCCACGGCTCGAACACCGACGAACTGGTGGCCTATGTCGAGGACGGTGGGCAGGACCCGATGGACGCCGTGGTGTCGGCGACCTCGCTCGCGGCCGAGTCGCTGGGCATGGAAGACGAGATCGGCGCCATTGCCACCGGGTTCGAGGCCGACATCATCGCGCTCGACGGCGACCCGCTGAGTGACCCCGCAGCGTTGGGCCGGGTCGTGTTCGTGATGCGCGGAGGTCGCGTCCATCGGAACGACCCGCCTCGGGCCTCCGGCGGCTGAACAAACCGGTCTTCGCAGGCTGCTGAAAACGTCCGATGGGGTTTTCTGACGAGGCGTCTGTGTGGCAAGGCGCGACGAGGGAGCATGCAGGCGGCATGTGACCGAGGACGCAACGCCGTCCACGCGGGCGCAACCTCTTCAGACGGGGCTGCGCCCCGAACCCCCGCGACCGCTACGCGGGGACCCCGAGTGACCCACTCCGCGGCCAGGACCCCGTGATAGAGGACCAAATTGATGCGAGGCCGCGGCGTGAGGGCCGCGAGGCGCTCGAGCAGCTCGACCGGCTCAAACAGCAGATGGGTCGTCCCGTCTGACCACGGCCGTTTCAATGCGAGCCGGACCTGTCCGTCTGCCGTCCACTCGAGCCGCTCCCGCGCAATGGGCGGGCGCAAGACATACTTGCACACGCGCTCCAAACGGTCCCGCTGCCGGGCCCACACCGAAGAGAACGACGAAACTCTTCTTCGACGAACCCGGGCACGCCCTCGCCGTCCCGCAAGGCGGCCGCCTGCGCCAGGAACGTCTCGAGGTGGTCGCGAACCACCTGATGCAGGACCGTCTGCGAGGGCTGCCGCGGCTGATACGTCTTGGACTGTGACGCCACGACGAACGGACCGCAGGGTCCGTGCCACGCCGCAGCACGCGACAAACCGGGGCCCGCTCGAGCGATCCGACACGGGTAGCGCAGTTCCTGCCCCCACCACCGGGGTAGGACTATGGCAGTTTCGGCGCCCGACGCGTCGAATTGGGAGATGTCGCAGCGCCCGAAGCGGCAGGGCGAGCACCAGGGCCCCGCACGCCAGGCCGACGCCCACCGCCGGCGACAGTCTGGCTCGGCGATCGACGAACGTGATGGAGGTCGTCGTCGTGTGGGTATGGTCAGTGACGATATTGCGCTCGGAGGGAGTTTCGTCTCCGGCCGGTTCCCCCTTCGGCGCGGCCAACACGGCCGAGGACGTGATCGAGGGGATCGATCTGACCGGCAAGACCGCCATCGTCACCGGAGGGTATTCCGGCATCGGCCGCGAAGCGGTGCGCGTGCTACTCGCGGCCGGCGCCACGGTCGTCGTGCCGACGCGCAACATGGCAAAGGCCAGGGAGAGCCTGGCCGAGGTCGACGGCGTCGTCCTCGACACGATGGACCTGATGGAGTGGGCCGCGACCAGTCCGCTGCTCGAAGGCAGGGGCGGCGTCTACCTCGGCAACAACGAAGTCTGCACCGAACTGACCGAGGACGAGGGCAACTCGACAACAACTGCGTCGCGCGCGGCGCGAAGAACCCGGTGAATGCCAGCCGCCTTTGGCGGCTGTGCGAAGAACTGACGGGTGCCCGTCTCGACTGAGATGACACCTGCCCTCGAGCTGCGGTGACGTCCGTGAACCGCAAGGCGGCCCGTTCGCTGCCCCGGGACATCTGGCCCGTCTAGTGTCCAGCACATCGAGTGATTCCGCGGACTAGGGTTTCAGTCCTGCGGCGCCCGGTACGCCACCAGCTCACCCGAGTAGCCCCCGCCGCTGATCGCCACCACCAGATACTGGACACCGTCGAGAGCGTAGGTCATCGGCGACCCGGTCTGCGGCGCCGGCATCAGCACCGCACCCAGCTCCATGCCGGTGGCCTTGTCGTAGGCACGCAGCATCGCGCCGCGCTCGCCGTCGGGCGTGGTGTGCATCTGCGGGTCGCCGGCCACCAGCAGGGTGCGGGTCACCAGGGTGCCGACGCTTCCGGGCTGGCCGGTGCGCGGGAGGTCGAGACCGGCGAGCGCCGGGTGGTTCCGGATGTAGTCGGGGGTCTCGCCGTGCGGGATACGCCAGAGAATCTCCCCGCGCCTCATGTCGATGGCACTGATCACGCCGTAGGGCGGCTTGAGCAGCGGGAGGCCCTGGATCGTCAGTCGCGCCCGCTCCCGCTCCTCGGCCGACATTGGAGGCCGTGGCGGAATCTCGAACTCGCTCCGGCCGCCACCGATGGCCGACCCGGCCCCGCCGCTCGTCCGCGGTCCGGCCACCGCGTTGCCCTGGATGTAGGCCATGTCCGACTGGCCCGGATAGGGCGGCATCAGCCCGAGTGAGCCGACCGAGCTGTTCGAGGAGACATACAGGATCTGGGTCTCGGAATCGAAGGACCCTCCCGGCCAGTTCGTGCCTCCCCCCTGCGCCGGGGCCATCAGCGTCCCGAGTGGGCCCTCGAGCCGGCTCACTGACGGCGGCGCGAAGATTGGCCCCATGCGGTAGTGCGACACCCGCTCCAGCGCCTCAGCCCGCAAGGCCGGTGTGAAGTCGATGAGGTCGTCCGGCGTCACGCCTTGCCGGTCGTAGGCGGGCGGGCGGGTCGGAATCGGCTGGGTGGGCGCATACCACTCGCCGGGCACGTCGCCGGCCGGCACCGGTTGTTCCTCGATGGGCCAGATTGGCTCTCCGGTCTCCCGGTTGAAGACATACAGGAAGACCTGCTTGGTGGGCTGCGCCACCGCCTTCACCACCTCGCCGTCGATGGTGAGGTCGACCAGGATCGGGGCGCACGGGATGTCGTGGTCCCAGATGCCGTGATGCACGAGTTGGTAGTGCCAGCGCCGCTCGCCGGTGTGCAGGTCGACCGCCACCAGGCTCTCGGCGAACAGATTATCGCCGGGTCGGTTGGCGCCGAAGTAGTCGCCGGTGGCCGCCTCCACCGGCAGGTAGACCAGACCCAGCTCGGGGTCGACCGAGATCTGGGCCCACACCCCCGTATTGCCGGTGTAGACCGCCGAGTCGTTGAGCCAGGTCTCCCGTCCGACCTGCCCGGGCCGCGGGAGCGTGTGGAAGATCCAGAGCCGGTCGCCGGTGCGGGCATCGTAGCCGCGAACGTACCCCTTGACGTTGGCGCGGCTCCGCGGGTTGCCCCCGGTGCGATGCGCGGCTCCCACGATGATGACGCCGTCGGCCACGATCGGGGTGGCGTGCAGCCCCACCTCCCCGGTGACGGGATCGATCGCCTGGTCGTTGTCCAGCTTCAGATCGACCATCCCGTCGGCGCCGAACCCTGGCGCCGGTCGGCCGGTGGCGGCGTCGAGGGCGATGAGCCGGTAGCCCGGCGTGACGTAGACCACCCGGGGCGGCGTGTCGCCGTCGCCCGGCCAGTAGGCGAGACCGCGCCCCGAAAGACGTCGCGGTGCCGCCGTGCCCCGGGGACCCTCGTCGAGGCTGTAGACCCACTTCAACTCGCCGGTGGCGGCATCGAGGGCGACCACCGCTCGGCGCGACCCGGCCGTCGAGTAGAGCATGCCGTCAACGACCAGCGGCGTCGCCTGGAAGCGGAACTCGGGGGTGGGGCCCAGGTTGTCGGTCTTGAACCGCCAGGCCACCTCCAGGTCGGCGAAGTTGTCAGCCGTGATCTGGTCGAGCGGCGCGTAGCGGGTGTGGCCGAGGTCGCCGCCATAGGTCGGCCACTGCCCCGCCGGCGCTCCGTCCTGGGCCAGCACCGAGGAAGGCGCCAGACAGATCGACAGGAGACACAGACCGGCTAGCAACACCTTGGGCATGCGCGCAGTATACCCACACTGGCCGGTCGACAACGCAAGCGTCCAGCGTCCGGGGACGATACGCGAATTCCGGTATTGTCGGCCGTATCGAACCGCGATAACGTAGCGGCATTCCAGGTTCTCTCCGCAGCGGAGCCACCGTGGATCTACGACGGTCGCGACCGTCGCGAGCCCTGAGGGCGCGCTGGCCGCGCCGCTCACGGCTCGATTTGAAGGAGACGGGATGACAGACAGACACAGGACCCGGGTCTTGATGCTGACGCTTGCCGCGTCGATGTTCGCGCCGCTCGCACAGCCGACCGACGCGGTGGCGCAGGACGGTCGCCCCCCGACGCACATACGAGCCGTAATCGAAGGGACCTGGCGGCTTGTCGAGTGGTCCAGCGGAGGCGAGGTCGTCCGACCACCCGACATGGAAGGCCTGTGGATGGTGTACGACGGGCACGTGATGGCGACGCGCCACCGCACGGAGCCGGCGGGACCGAACGCCTTTGAATCGACGGCGGGCTACGGAAGCTACCGCTGGGGGCCGATGAACTGGACCTACGGCTACGAGCGCTCGGAGGATCTCCGGGGTGCTTCGGCTGGCGATGCGGAGCTCAGCGTAACGCACGAGCTGCCCGACATGCGCTCGTACGACCTCACGATCGAGGGTAATTTCCTCGTACTGAGGGATGTCAGAGGGGCCGGGCTTCGGTGGGACTACGACCTGGTGAACAACACGTTCGTCCTGGGCCCGATGGACGAGAACGGCAACCTTCGTCAGATCATGCGGAAGTATCGCCGGGTCGAACCATCATCGCTCGGCCGGTAGGGCGAAGACCTGGATGACGGACCCGGAGCCGGGCGGGCGACTCATGGTGTCCGGGAACACCTGCCTGGCGTTGCTCCAGGCCAGACTCCAGCCCGGCCCTGACGGTACGGCCAGGTACTGCCGGCCGTCGACGGAATACGTGATGGGAAACCCGTCGGTGGCGGTCGGGGTCCGGGTCCGCCAGAGCTCGCTGCCGTCTCGCACGTCGAAGGCATACAGATAGCGGTCTAGGTCGCCGACGAACACGAGTCCCCCACCGGTGGTCAATGCCGCCGTCCCGTACTGCCAGCGGCTCCGCCGACGCCACAGGATGTCTCCGGTGTCGCTGTCCATCGCCACGAAGTCGCCGAGCTGCTCGGGGCTGTCGGGATGAAGCGTGAACTCTCGCCGCGATGGACCGACGCCACCACCGCCGATCTCCGGAGTGGGCATCTCGCCGTACACCGCGTGGGCACAGCCGGGGGTGAGAGGGATGTAGAACGCCCGGGTCTCGGGGTGGTAGGCCATCGCCCACAGGTTCTTCACGCCGCCGGGACCGGGACAGTAGTCCACCGCCACGCCGAGCTCGGGCACACGCTCCCGGCGCAACACCCCCTGCCCACTGGCCGGATCGATGTCGACGATGTCCTGATACCCGAGGTCGTGGGCCGCCCGGAACGCGCCGGTGGCCGGGTCCAGCTCCCAGAGCACGCCGATCTTGCCCATCTTGAAGAGCGCGTGCCGGTCGCCGCGGTTGACGAGCACCACCTCGAACACTTCGTCGAGGTCGTGCGTCTCGGCCGGAATGTGCTGGAAATACCAACGGATCTCGCCGGTGTCCGGGTCCAGCGCCAGTGTTGAGTTGGTATACAAGGCAGCGCCCTCGGTGCCGCGCTGCGCGCTCGACCAGGGCTTGGCCTGGGCCGTTGACCAGTAGATCAGATCGGTGGTGGCGTCGTAGCTGCCGGGCAGCCAGGCGTCCGCTCCGGCGCGGAACGTCAGGGGCAGATCACCCCACGTATCCCCGCCCGGCGTTCCGGGCCGTGCCACGGTGGACGTCCGCCAGACCTCGGCGCCGGTCGCCGGGTCGTGGGCCGAGATGAAGCAGACATCGTTCTTGTACCGCTCGCACCCGGTCATCCCTACGACGAGCTTGCCCCGCACCACAATCGGTCCGCTGGAGTAGCGATACCCCAGCTCGGAATCGGCGACCTGGTATTCCCACACCACCTCACCCGTCCGCGCGTCCAGGGCCAGCAGCTGCGCCTCACTCGTGCCCGCGAAGATTTTGTCGTCGTAGATCGCGATGTTGCGCCGGGCCAAACCGGGGCCCACGATCATGGACTCGGTCTCGTCGGCCGACGGCGCATCGCCGCGCCGGTGCTGCCAGATGAAGTCGCCGGTGACCGCGTCGAGCGCCTGCACGCCGCTCCGGCTGGGCACATACATGACGCCGTCGTGCACGAGCGGGGTCACCTGGTCGGTGCCGGGCGGAGTGGCCCAGGACCACACGAGCTGCAGGTCAGCGACCGTGTCGCGGTTGATCTGGTCGAGCGGACTGTAGCCCTGCCCGTCCAGCGTGCGGCGCCAGTTGATCCAGTCGCCGGGAGCCGGATTCATCAGCTCGGCGTCAGTGACCGGCACGTAGTCGCTAACCTGCCCCTGGGCGAACGCGGAGCCCATAGAGAGGCACCAGATGACGGCGAAGACCCCGCCGCCTCCAGGGATGCCCAGACGCCCCCCCCCCTGTCGCATTGCCGCCAACGTCAAGAACCCCATGGTGGCGACGGTAGCGCAGGATCGGCCCACCGGCAACACCGAATCCGCGACGCGAACACCCAGATCGTCAACCCGGACGGGCTGCTAGTGCCCCCCGGCCTCCGGCATCGCCGCCGGCAACCCGAACGCCGCCAACCCATCCGAGAGCTGAACCAGGATGACCTGGTGCCCGTCGTGCTCCCAGCTCGACATGCCATAGCGGGGCAGGCTGGGCAGCTCGATCTGACCCACGCGCTCGCCCGTGTCCTTGTCGATCGCGAAGAGCGACATCGTGTTGTCGGCGGTCACGCCGGTCGCAAACAGCAGCGTCGGGGAGACCACCAGCGTCGCCTGCCCCCCGCGGCCACGGTTGTAGACCGACTCGTCGATTTCCGCCCCCTGCAGCAACGGGTGGTTCCGGATGGCGTCCTGGTCGTCCTGCGCCGCGTCGCCGTGGGGAATGGTCCACTTGATCTCGCCGCGGTTCAGGTCGTAGGCGACGATGCGGCCGTCCGGGCCTTTCCAGATCGGCAGCCCGTCGACCGTCTGTTCGACGCGCCCCCCGCGGGCGCCGGGACCGGCGGCGTTCGACCATGCGGAGTAATCCCTGCCGGTCTGCTCGGGGCTGTCGAGTGGCGACTCGGTGGCGGGCATCACCGAGTGCCGCCCGCATCGGTTCGTCGACGGGACGAACATGAGGCCGCTGGTCGGGTCCGCCGCCACGTTGCCAAAGATGTTGGCGCCGCCGGCGTCACTCGGGCAGAACCAGGCGGGACCGGCCGGGTCACCCAGGACCGTCGGTGGGGCGAACAGAGGCGCGAACAGGTCGTTGTCCCGTGCGACCTGGAGCGCACGCTCGCGGATCGCCGGCGTGTAGTCGATCAGCATGCTCGCGTCGCGGCCCTGCAGATCGAACGGCGGGGGCTTGGTGGGAAACGGCTGTGTCGACGAGAGCTGCTCGCCGGGCACCGTCGACCCCGGCACGGCCCGCTCCTCGATCGGCCAGATCGGCTCACCCGTCTCCC
>JAPYUM010000226.1 GCA_029940535.1 Vicinamibacterales bacterium | reverse complement strand
CTCGACGCATTGCTTCCTCGGTCACATGCCGTCCGCATGCTCCCTCGTCGCGCCTTCGCCTGGCCAGCCCATTACTCGGGGGGCGACGTGTCGTCGGGTGGGGCGGTCGTCTCCTCCTCGGTGCGGAGGAAAATGTCCTGCCCGGCCGCCACGAGCGTGACCAGCGGGAGATCACGCAGCACCGTCTCGACCGGGTCGCCGAACGGGTCCAGCAACCGCATCCCCTCGACCCGAAACGGCAGAAACACGACCGACGCGTCCCGCGAGCGATCGACGACGGCCCGCGCGTCGGCCCCCGGCACCGGCTCGACGGTCGCCTCGATCCGTCGCTCTTCCAGTCGATACATGAGGTTCGCGGCCACTTTCTGCCCGGCATCGGCCGCGGCCGGCGCCAACACCCGGATCGCCGCGTCGTCCCACTCGTCGGTCCGGGTCATCAGATAGGCCAGGAGCAACGCGAGCCGCGACGAGTCATCTTCGAACCACCAGACGTCGATCCGACGGTGGTGGGGCTTTGTCTCTGCCAGCCGCACCCAATCGGCCTCGGCCACGTCGAACACGACCACGTTCTGCTCCAGCCGGATGGCCCGCTGCAGCAACCTGGCATACCGCAAGGACGGCGCCGATGCCCCCTCGCCATGGTGTTCCAGCCAGTTCAGTGCCACCGTGTTGGCGCGAATCGACCCGACACCCCATGATTGCAGCAACGTCATCGACGCCTGGGGCAGGTCGGGTGCCACGACGACGAGAGGGAACGCATCCATGGCGTCGGGCCGGAGCTCCGCGCGTAGCTGTTGCTCCGCTTCCCGCTGTCGCGTTCGCCCGGACTCCGACGCGCTGTCGCCCTCGATCAACTGCACCGCCGTCACGAACCCGGTGCCACCACTGATCCAGGACGCGAGGGCCAGCACACGCGACCGCCGTTCCGGTGTGTCCGTAAAAAGCAAGATCTGCGGCTGCCAGTCGACCGGTGACTCGGGCTGCTCGACAAGCTCGCGGATTCCGTCTTTGACCTGGCGATATCGGTAGGCCCGCCGGCTGTCTCGCCACCGCGTCGGCACCGCAGTCCACCGGAGATACTGATACCCGGCGAACAGCAGCGCCACGGCCACCGCGGTCGCGGCGGGGTCAATCGCCAGCATGACGCCGCCACACAGAAACGTGCCGACCAAGCTGGCTCGCTTGTTGTACCACCGAAATCGTGGTCGAAACGACGGGCTGGCCCCATGGGCCTCGACGTAGGTGGCGTAGTTGAGCAGGCCATAGGAGATCAGGAAGAACATCGACACGACCGATGCGATCGCGTTCAGGTCACCAACCGCGATCGTCACGAGGGCGATCACCCCGGTCAGCACGACCGCCCGACGAGGATTACCGCTCTCCGCATCAACCGCGGCGAAGACGCCCAGCCCTTTGAACAGCCGGTCGCTCGCCAAAGCCTGCAAGATTCTCGGCGCGCCGAGAAACGACGCGAGCGCCGACGACAGCGTGGCCGACAGCACCCCCGCGTCAATCAGCCACGGCACGCTGGCCACTCGCCCCATGCCCTCGTAGTCGGCGGCGAGATCGGCCAGCGGGCTCGCCGCCGCGAACATCACGATGGCGGCGCCGTACACGATCGTGGATAGCCCGACCGCGAGAAAGGTCCCCGTGGGCAGGCTCCGCGAGGCATCCTTGAGATCGCCGGACATGCTCACGCCTTGAGTGAACCCGGTGACGGCCGGGAAGAAAATGGCGAACAGGAGCCAGAAGGACGGGGCCGCCGGGTCCGGGTCGCTGGCCAGATTGGCCCGGAGCAGCTCCGGATCCCACGCCGCGTACGCCCCGATGAAAAACGAGGCCAGCGCCGTCACCAGCAGCGCCATGATCACGAACTGGAACCGCGTGGCCAGGTCTGAACCGGCATACGCCAGCCCGAACAGCGCCACCGCCGCCAGCGCCGCCGCGAGGCGCACCAGCAGATCGCCGCCCCCAAAGATCGCCGCGACCGCCTCTCCAAACCCAACGCAATAAAACGCGACGGAGACCGCCTGGGCCAGGAACAGGAGCACGCCCAGCGCGCCGCCGTACTCGACGCCCAGGCTGCGTGAAATCAGATAGTAATCGCCACCACCGCGGACTTTTCGGTTCGTCGCGATCGCCGACAGCGACACGCTCGTGTGGACCGAAATGGCGGTGGCCAGCGCCAGCATCCCGAGCGCCTGGAACAGCCCGGCCGCGCCCACGACGTAGCCCAGCCGCCGGAACAGAATAATGCCAAGAATCGTGAGAATGCTGGGGGTGAAGACCCCCCCGAACGTGCCGAGCAACCGTCGGCTGCGACCGGGTATGTGACGGGCTGTGCTGGAAGGTCCGCTCATGACCGAACGGCGATCATACCCGGGTCTCAGGACCTCTGCAGACAGGGCTCCGCCCCGTTCACACCGCAGAACCGGTTTCCGGGCGAGGCGTTCGTGTGGCAAGGCGCAAGGAGGGAGCATGCAGGCGTCCGCCCCGCCCGGCCGGGCGGGGGTGACCGACGCAGCAACGCCGCCA
>JAPYUM010000225.1 GCA_029940535.1 Vicinamibacterales bacterium | reverse complement strand
CCTCACTCCGACTAGGCGGCGAGCTTGGCGGCTAGGTACTTCAGGATGTCGCGGACGGAGATGATGCCGGTGACCGTGCCGGCATCATCGACGATCGGCAGATGTCGATAGCCCCCGACGTCCATACGCTGCAACGCGAAGGCGACCTTGGCGTCGACAGCGAGCGTCTCGGGAGCGGCCGTCATGAAGTCGGCAATGGGACGATCGCCCTGTGAGGCGGCGTCCGTACCCAGTTTCACCAACGCGTCACGCTCACTGAAAATCCCGACCGGCTTGCCCGCGTCGGCCACGATCATGCACCCGATACGACGGTCGACCAGCATGCGCAGGACGTCGCGCACCGGCGTGTCAGGCGACACGTGAACCGGCGCCTTCGGGTTCAGCACCCCGACGCGGTCCATGAGGAGGCTCCGCTCGACCGCAGTCGACGGCTCCGGGAGCGAGGCGTCGTTCAACGGTTGACCGCAGGCGGCACAGTCGATGACGCCATCGAGGTTGTCGCCGCCGCACGATGGACAGGTCATGACACCCTCCAGGTTTCTCCCGAGTTGATGAGCTTGCTCAAGTCACCATCGCCACGCTCTTCCCGCGCGGCGTCGACCTGTGCGTTCAGTTGCTCATCGTAGCGTGGCGCATCCACCGCGCGGAAGACTCCGATCGGTTCGGGGAAGCCATCTTCGTGCCGGAGCCGGCTCAGCAGATACGCGAGGCTGGGTTCCGGCGCGTGCGCGTCGTGTACCAGCAGGTCGGCCTCGGTGATACCGTCGCCAAGCTCCACTACTTCAGGCTCCAACCCCTTCAGGCGGATCCCCTTCTGACCGTTCGCACCAAAGATCAGTGGTTGCCCGTGGACCAGTTCGATGGTGTTCTCCGCCCTGGGTTGACGGCCGGTAGCGTAGTCGAACGCCCCGTCGTTGAACACATTGCAGTTCTGATACACCTCGACGAACGAGGTGCCGCGGTGCTCGGCCGCCTGACGCAACACCCCTTCGAGGTGCTTGATGTGCGTGTCGATTGAACGGGCGACGAACGAGCCCTCGCACCCGATGGCCAGCGACAAGGGGTGCAGTGGATTGTCAATGGCGCCCAGCGGCGACGTCTTGGTCTTCTTGCCCAGCGGAGACGTCGGGGAGTACTGGCCCTTGGTCAACCCGTAGATGCGGTTGTTGAAGAGGATGATATTGATGTCCAGATTTCGACGGATGGCGTGCATCAGGTGGTTCCCGCCGATGCTCAAGCTATCGCCGTCGCCGGTGACGACCCAGACCAAGAGGTCGGGACGGGCTACCTTCAGCCCGGTGGCGAAGGCCGGGGCGCGGCCGTGAATGCTGTGAATGCCATACGTGTTCATGTAGTACGGAAACCGGCTCGAGCAGCCGATGCCGGAGATGAAGACCATCTTCTCGCGCGGCACCCCCAGCGAGGGGAGCATCTTTTTCATCTGCGCCAGAATGGAATAGTCGCCACAGCCGGGGCACCATCGCACGTCTTGATCGCTGGCGAAATCGGCGGCCTTCAATACGGGAAGTTCGGTCCTCATCGAATATCTTCTCTCGGTTACGCTACGCTACGAGCTCTCTGATCGCGAACGCGATCTCTGACACGGTGAACGGTTTACCCTGGACCTTGTTGAGCCCGACGAGCTCGCGCACATAGCGTGCCTGCACCAACGTGCGTAACTGGCCCATGTTCAACTCTGGCACCAGCACCTGGTCGTAGGCCTTGAGCAGGTCGCCCAGGTTCTTCGGGAACGGATTCAGGTAGCGCAGATGCGCGTGCGCCACCGACAGGCCCTCGGCCTGACAGCGCCGGACCGCGGTGACACACGTGCCGTAGGTCCCCCCCCAACTGAGCACCAGCAGCTTGCCCTGTGCCGGCCCGTTCACGGTTTGCAGTGGGATGTCGTCGGCAATTTGCGCCACCCGTGCGGCTCGCACATTCGTCATGTGCTGGTGGTTGTCCGGGTCGTAGCTGACGTTCCCGGTCCCGTCTTCCTTTTCGATCCCACCGACACGATGCATCAATCCTTCCGTCCCGGGCAGGGCCCAGGGTCGTGCCAGGCGCTCATTACGCTCGTATGGTCGGAACGGCTTACCGTCGGTGGACGGCCCCGGATGCGCGATGATTATCGGCGGCAGTTCGTCAACGTTGGGCAACAACCAGGGCTCGGACCCGTTGGCGATGTATCCATCGGACAGGAGGATGACGGGCGTCATGAACCGGGTCGCAATCCGCCACGCTTCCACCGCGACGTCGAAGCAGTCGCTCGGGCTCCGGGTCGCGATAACCGGGAGTGGCGACTCGCCGTTTCGGCCGAACATCGCCTGCAGCAAGTCTGACTGTTCCGTCTTGGTGGGCAATCCCGTGCTCGGACCACCGCGCTGGATGTTGATGATGATCATGGGCAGTTCGAGAATCATGCCCAATCCCATCGCCTCGCCCTTGAGCGCGATCCCGGGACCACTCGAGCTGGTGACCGCCATCGCGCCGGCAAAAGCGGCGCCGATGGTCGAACACATCGCCGCGATTTCGTCCTCCGCCTGCACCGTGCGGAC
>JAPYUM010000224.1 GCA_029940535.1 Vicinamibacterales bacterium | reverse complement strand
GGCCTGTCGGTGCCTGCTCGAGCTTCGTCAGAATCATGTCTCGCGTGATTGGTGAACGATAGAAGTCGCCGTTGCCTTCACCCAACGACTCCAACGCGTCCGCGATGGCGCTCACAACCGCGCCCGAACCGGCGCCTTGCGCCGCCTCGCCGATACCCTTGGCGCCGAGCGGGTTGAACGGATCGGGTAGGTCCGCGTTACCCCACTTCATCGGCTGCTCATGCGGGACATCCATGATGCTCGGCGGCCGGTTGTTGTAGAACCGCTTGGCCACCAAGAGCCCCCATCGGCGGTCATAGACCCACTTCGAACTGAGGGCCACCGAGAAGCCTTGAATCGCGCCACCGAATACCTGACCTTCGTAGGTCTTGGGGTGGATGATCGTCCCCGCGTCCGTGCCAGCCGCGTAGTCGATGACCTTGACGTCGCCGGTCTCGACGTCCACCTCGACCTCGGCGAAGCCGGCCGCAAAGGACCTCAGACCGCCACCCAACTCGAAGTTGTCCTTACCAACGCCCATGAGTCCCTGACCGGCTAGCCCCGTGGCCGACGCTGTCGTCATGCCGTTGATGTCCTCGGGCAACGTATGGCCGTCGTACTCACCGCCCATGTCGATGGCCCGCTGCGCCACCTGGGCGAAGCTGAGTCCCTGGCCCCGGTTGCCACGACGATGCACCCGCTCGCCACTGACCTCGTAGCTGTCAGCCGAGCCTCCCAGGGCAGTCGCCGCGATCTCCTTCATTTTCCGGGTGGCGTCCTGGACCGCGGCCCAGTTCGCGCGGGTGTGGGCGTGGGTCGTGGAACTGCCGCCCTGCGAACAACTCCAAGGCAAGTTCAGTGCGGTATTGCCCCAGGCAACTTCACACTTGTCCCACGGGATGTCCATACCCTCGGCGGCCGCCCGCATCATGTCAAAGGTCGAGCCGGTGCCGAGGTTGCCGACACCCGACTGGATATACATCCGACCGTCCGGCTTGATGACGAACAAGCCGTCTACGCCGGATGCGCCAGCCGAGTATGCGCTCAAGGACATCCCGATGCCGGTCACCTTCGCGCCGTTTCGACGGCCGCTCCGCGCCTTGCGCTCTGTCCAATTGAACAGTTCGGCACCTTTCGCAATCGCCTCTTTTGCGAATGCGCTCGACACGTTGCTCCGGGTGCCGTCTCGTCCGGGAGGCCCGAACAGCGCCTGTCCCTCGGGCGCGTTCATCGTGTGGACGTCCACATGGTCGAGACCAAGCCGCTTGGTCGCCTTGTGGATGATCGGCTCCAGCATCGTCATCGACTGCACGCCGCCAGGTCCCCGCTGCGGACCGCGAGGCGGTGTGTTGGTCCAAACGTTCGTGTACTTGATCCGCGTCGCCGTCGGCTGGTAGCAGAGCGAGCCGACGCCAGCCACGTTCTGCGCATCGCCAGAGCCCCCGTAGGGCCCCTGGTCACCGATGGCGTGGATGTCCAGCGCGGTGATCTTGCCGTCGGCGCGCATGCCGAGCTTGATACGCGCCTGCACACCAGGACGAGCGCGACCGATGGCGTTCTCCTCACGACGGGAGATGCGCATCTGGACCGGCTTGCCCAGTGTCTTCGACATCAGAATCGGTATCTGCGCCTGCACATACCCGCTGATCTTGCCGCCGAACCCACCGCCCGTGAACTCGTTGATCAGCACGACGTCGGAAGGCTCGATGCCCGCCCACCGCGCCATGGGGCCGACACTGCGGGCCGTGCTCTGCACCGACGGATAGACGTAGAGCTTGCCGCCCTCCCAGTACGCCATCGTCGTCCGGCTCTCGAGCGGCTGGTGCGACGTGGACTGGCTGTAGGAGTGCTCCTCGATGATGACATCGGCTTCCGCGAAACCGGCCTCGACATCACCGTACTCCCACTGGGCCGCCGCCTCGGCGTCCATGGGAATTTCACCGGGCGCCAGACCTGACACATCGGCATCGGTCCACTTGATCTCGCCCATCTCACGACCCAGCCGAGTGTTGCCGTCGAGACGCCCGTTGGGGCCACCCGGCTGCAAGCTGTCGAGGGGGTCGAGCACGAACGGTAGCGGTTCGAACTGGATGTTGATCAACTCGATCGCGTCTGACGCGATCTGCTCGCTGACCGCCGCCACGGCGAGAATCGGCTCGCCCTCGTAGTGCGGCTCCATTGTCAGAGACGCTTCGCCCGGCGCCTCGACCTCTCCCGGCAAATCGGCGGGTGTCATGATGCCCTCGACACCCGGCAACGCCTCAGCGGCGCTGGTGTCGATGGAAACGACACGCGCGTGCGGCATCGGGCTCACCAGCAGCTTCGCAAAGAGCATGCCCTCTGCGCGATGGTCTTCGGCATACTTCGAGCGCCCCGTGACCTTGGCGTACAGGTCCGGGGTCTGATAGTTCTTTCCGAGCAGTTTGTAGTCAGCCACGTCAGGCCCCCCGCGTGATAGCCGCCGCCCGCTCGACGGACGTCAGGATCTTGTCGTAGTCGGCGCACCGACACAGGTTGCCAGAGAGCCATTCCGCCGCCTCTTTCCGCGTCGGGTTCTGGTTCTCGTTCAGCAGCGCCACCGTGT
>JAPYUM010000107.1 GCA_029940535.1 Vicinamibacterales bacterium | reverse complement strand
TCTTGTTGCTTCAGTGGGGGGACATCGATCTGACCCGAGGAGAACTCCGAATTCGGGCGAGCAACGCCAAGACTCGCAAACTCCGGCATATTCCCATCGTCGCCCGGCTGCGCGCGGTGCTCGAGATGGGTCGCCATGACCCCGCTGGGCACCCGATCGGCCCCGACGGCTACGTCTTTGGCGACGAGGTCGGACGTCGCCTGACGAGCCAGCAGAAGGCGTGGGAAACCGCGGTGCTGAAGGCGCACGGGCACTCCCCTAGCTGGGTGCGGCACGGGCTCACTCCCGAGTCGCGGGAGGCGTATCGTACGATAGACTTGCAGTTTCGTGACCTGCGCCACGAGGCTGGCTCACGCTGGCTGGAGCAGGGATTGCCGCTGCACCATGTGAAGGAACTGCTCGGGCATGCCAGCATCAGCACGACCGATACCTACCTTAATGCGAGTCGGATCCACCTCCAAGAATCGATGCTGGAGATGGAGCAACGCGGAAAAAGTGGCACAAACGTGGCACAAAAAGATGGTAGGAAGCCAGGTATTGGAGTTCGAGATCAGAACGAGAATACCGTCAAGTTACTGGAACATTGACGGTTAGCACGACCGAGCGCGGGAGTAGCTCAGTGGTAGAGTCACGGCTTCCCAAGCCGTTGGTCGCGGGTTCGATCCCCGTCTCCCGCTCCATTCTTTAGATCCTGTGTTTCCAGCCGCATGCAGTTCGTTGGCAGGCCCCCACGAAACACGGTCGGATAGATGTGGCGCGGACGCGCCGGCACCCGCCAACGGGCGAGTCCGCGTTCAGCGTGTTCGTTCCATGACAACAAAAAGGTATATAAAGCTTGGCATAAATTGAGGTGGACCCCATCTTTCGGACCAAAATCGAGTGTTGCTACGGTGGAGCCTGCTGGGTCTGTTCTCGTCGTGGTCGTGTCGGGCAACGAGGGTTGCAGGCCTGTGCCTGGAACCCGTCGCTGCCCTACGGCGGTGCGCGGAGACGGGGTCCAGGTCGCCACCGGCGTCCCGCGCAGCGGGGCCGGAGCGGAGCGGAGGACCTGGAGGCGGTCGAGCACACCGGCACCCGCCGCCACGTCGGTACGTGCGTTCATGCGGCCGTGGACCTCAGGGTCGAATCGTAGAAGGCGGCCGGCGTCTGATAACCCAACGCGGTATGCGGCCGCGCGTCATTGTTGAAGCGGACGTAGCGCCCGATGCCTCCGCGGGCCTCGGTCAGCGACTCACAGGCGTGGAGGTAGATCTCTTCATACTTGAGCGACCGCCACAGCCACACGACCAAAGCCGAGCCGCAGATAATGTCCGGTCAGCAGCGGGACCATTTGACCGCATCACGGAGCACGCAGAGGGCCGCGGCGTTGGACACGACCTGTTCGTTCACGCCTGCCTTCTCCCGTGCAGTGCAGTCATTCCATATCAACCCCGCCGGCCGAGACCACGGTCACATTCTCGTGATGCGCCGACGTCGGCACGGCCTCACGGTCGCCCCACTGGGCGGTCAGAAATCGAACGTTGGCCAGTAGTCATCACGGCTAGTGAGCGGTTGCAGAACGTCGGGCGCTTTGTTCCGCACCGAATTCACCGACGGTGACACCTCGTAGGCGGCGAGCCAGTCAGACGGGCATGGACGAACCAATGGCTGGACGCGTTCGGGTTCGTGCACGTCGGGGTCGAGCCAGTGGTCGAGGTCCCGATGATCAAGAATCACCGGCATGCGGTCGTGGATCTCGGCCATGAAGTCGTTGGCCGCCGTCGTGACAATGGAGAATGAGTAGACCGGCCGGTCCTGGGCCGACGGCTGCCACCGCGCCCAGACCCCGGCGACGGCCATGATCGGCTGGTCGCGCAGGTGAATCGCGTAGGGGCGTTTCGCTTTTCCGTACCGCTTCCATTCATAGAACCCCGACAGCGGGACGATACAGCGCTGATGCCGAAACGACTCGGCGTAGCTCCGCTTCTCGGCGACCTCTTCGCCGCGCGCGTTGATGAGGGAATACTTCGCGGCCGCCTCGACACTGGGCGCCCAGGCGGGTATGAGGCCCCACCGGAATGGCGCGAACGCCCGCCGGTCATCACGCACGAGGACCACCGGCGACGTCTCGGTGGGCGCCATGTTGTAGTTGGGGGTCAGCCAGTCGATCGCCGGCGGCTCGCCGTGTTCATTCAGCGCGGCCAGTTCCGCCTCGGTGTATGTCTCGTACGCCCGTCCGCACATGCGGCGAGTATATCCGTCGTGCTCTGCCCTTGCGTCGAAGGGGCTGGGCGATCAATGATTCGCTTTTTATTCGCTCAATGGATGTCGACACCTTTATCGTCGCCGCCCTACGTCGAGACGGGCTCGACCCGCGGATGGCCCACAATGCCGGGATCGTACGCGGTCTCCGACAGGGGATCCGGTTTCTCACCATGATCGGGTGGTCCATCGAGCGTCCGGACCCATGCACGCTCCTGGTGCTGGGATGCCTGGTCGACGGGACGGCGGGGCTGGGGTGGCGGGAATACGATGTCCCCCGGGCACCCGCGCAGAAGGTCCCCGCCCTGATGCGACTCTGGTGCGACCGCCTCCCAACCTGGTCGCCGGAGGAAGCGTTCGACGCGTTCATGAAGGTGGCGCCCTTTGGGGCGAACAGTGCGTGGGTGGCGCTGTTGGTCTACCAATGGCTCAAACACTCGTGGGACGACCCGGTCATGCCGCCCAACACCCTGAGAGCCAGACGAGGCTGAGCGCCCGTCGGAGCGGTGACCGCTCTTCGGGTAGAATGGGCACGAAGGCCTGCGTTTCGCCACCTATGGTCGCTACCGACCGCTACCCCACGCTCACCGTGAGATCGTCCGTGCCGCGCCAGGACGGCGTCGCGCTGTCTGCTCCCCACGTCGTCACCGCGGTAGGACCGGGGCTGGTCGTCACCGGACATGTCACGGCCGTCGAGCACCTGATTGTCGAGGGCGAGATCGAGGGCACGATTGTGGTGCCCGATCACGGAGTGGCCATCAGTGGCTCGGCCCACGTTCGCGGAGAGGTGTGCGCGAGAACGATCACGGTGCTGGGCCGGGTCGACGGCAGCCTGACCGCCAGCGCGTTGATTGAGCTACGGGCGACCGCCGTCGTGACCGGGCGGCTCGCCGCGCCGAACTTGAGCATGGAGGAGGGAGCGCGGTTTCAGGGCCGCGTCGACCCCGCCAAAGCCGACGCGGCCCTGGCCGTGGCTCGGCACCGGCTGGCGCCCGTCACGGCGACCGACCCAGCAGATACATAAGTCGGTAGTACGCGTATTTCTGTAGTTCGAAGAGGCCGTTTCTGAGGTTGGCCCGCGTTTGCCACCATGTGGCGGGGACAAACGACGATCCGCCGCTTGGATGAATCAGAATCTGTGTGTCCAGGTCGCGGAAGACCTGGTCGAATACGTAACGTGCTCGCGACGTGTGAAACGCGCTGGTGACGACGATGACCCGTTCGATCTCACGCGACTCGGCCCATTCGGCCACCAGCACCGCCTCGGCCTGCGTTGATCCGACAACCCGTTGCAGCACGGTTACATCCGTGCGGCCGACCCCCAGCGCTTGCAGGTAGTGCAGCCGGGTCTCGATATTCGAGGGCATCTCCACGCCGCGCGACCGCAGTGCCGCCACTGCGGGGTGGTCGGGCGGGCGGGTCAAGAGAATCGTGGCGCCAAATCCCTCGGCGAACAGGTCGGCCGCTTCGAGATCGCGGCCCGCGGCCCCCGCTAGCACCACGATCGCGTCGGCAGGCTCAAGGGTATCGGCGTGGTACAGCCACCCTCCGACCCAGGTCAGCAGCGGTGCACGAAGTTGATAGGCGACGAGCCCGATCACGGCCGCGGCCGCGAGGGTCACGGCCAACGACACCAGGCAGCCTCTCGCCCGCTGGAGCAGTCCTCGCGGCGGGGCGTCAGGGTTCCTCATAGACGACTCTTCCCCCCTTTATCACTGTCTCGTGTGACACGTGGTTGCGTGTACATCCGGTTCGTGGGTAACCGTAGACTATCGAGCGGTCGTCATCACGGCCAGCACCGTGAACCCCTCGCGCACGCGTCTGGCGGTCTCGCGGTCGGCGTCTTCGCGGGTGGGTGCCACGATGGGATACCCGCACGGAACGTTGCGCGCAAGGCAGGCGGCAAGAACTCGCTGCACGAGCGCCTCAACTTGTGGAGCGTCGGGACCCTCGGCGCCGACCGAGGCGGCGAGATCCGTGGGCCCTAGAAAAATGGCTCCGATGCCCGGCACGTCGAGAATGTCGTCGAGGCGCTCGATCCCCGCCATCGACTCGATCTGGAGCATCGCGATAAGCTTGCCGGCCGGTTCGAGCGGCCAGACGTCGGCGACGGCCCGGTACTCGTCCGCGGTGAGTCCCCAGTATCCGGCTGCGTCCCCGACCCCCGTACCACTTCCCCGCTGTCCAGCTGCGGCCGTGGTCCCGACGTCGGACACGGGCCCGAATCGCATTGCCCTGACGGCCGTCATCGCCTGGGCTGGCGTCTCGATGTCCGGAAACATCACCCCGAATACGCCCAGGTCGAGGAGCTGGGCGACGACGGTCTGTGGCGCATCTCTCGCCGCCCGCGGGATCCGGACAATCGGCGCGACCGCTGGCGGCTCGCCGTCTGCGCGCATCGCCGTAAGGACCTGCCGGATGGCCTCGACGTCAAACTCGCCATACTGCGCATCGATGACGGTGAAGTCGAGCCCGTCGGCCGGGCGGCGACTGAACGTACCGATGGCCGGTGCGTCCTCTTGCAGGCGTTCGATGACTCGGTTGACCGGGGTCGCGTCCTGGGCCTGAAGCACGGGCGCGTACAGGGCGGTCATGGCCAGCATGGCCGCTACGACCCACGACGTGACGACACGTTTGGTGTGTGACATCTTGGTCCTACTCCGCCCCGGCCGTTGTGCACAGGTTGCCTACCGCGGCCATAGCGTCATCCAATCATATACAGGGTTTCGCCCGTCTCGACCGGCGTGGTGCGCAGCCGCACCGGCTGGACGGCCGGCAGTGGAGCGTCCTCGAAATGATAGTGTCCGCAGTGATGCGCACGGCGGGGCCGACCTATCGGGTGCTTGCGTGGTTCATCCACCTGGTGGTGACGACGTTCTTTCGGCGCGTCGAAGTGGTAGGGCTCGACCACGTGCCAGCCAGCGGTCCCGTCATCTTCGCCGGGAATCATCCCAACGCCCTGCTGGACGGGTTTGTTGTCGCCTCGATGTGCGGGCGTCGGCCGGTTCACTTTGTGGGAAACGCCAAGCTTTGGCGGTATCGATTGATGGGGTTGCTTCTCGACGCGTTCGGGGCCGTACCGGTGTACCCACGCGAGGAGCACGGCGATGCGGAGAACAACGACGCAGCCTTTGGGCGGCTCTTCGAGGTGCTCGAAGTGGGCAATTCGATCGGAATTTTTCCCGAGGGCGTCAGTCACACCGGCAGCCAATTGACGCGATTGAAGACCGGGACGGCGCGGATCGCGTTGGCGGTCGGGGCCCGGCGCCGGGTGGGTGTGACCATCGTGCCGTGCGGGCTCACCTATATGCATCGTCATCGTTTTCGGAGCCAGGCGCTCCTCCACTTCAGTGAGCCGATCGTGATCGACGACGAGTGGCTGACAGCGTATGCCGAGGCCGAGGGCGACACGGTGCGTCGGCTTACGACGCACATCGCCGACGCGCTCGAAAAGGTCACCCTCAACGCACCAGACTGGGAGACTTTGCGCTTCATCCACGCCGCTCGGCGTTTGTACAAACCGACGTCCGTGCGACTCACGCCCGGCACCTACGTCGAACTCAGCCGCCGGTTCGTCGAGCGCTATCTCGCCGCGGCCGACGACCCGACGGTGCAGCGGCTTCGTCACGACGTGCAGAACTACCAGGCTCGGCTCGACCTCACCGGCCTGAAGGACCACCATCTGCGTCAGCCGACCGGGGTCGTCGACGCGTGGAAGGGCGTCTTGTGGCGGAGCGCGGCGCTGTTCGCCCTCTTGCCGCTGGCGATTCCCGGCGCGCTCCTGCATTTGCCGGTCGCCTGGATCGCGATGACGGCGGGCGAACGACTGAGCGACGACCGCGACGACGTGGCGACCCTCAAGGTCATCACGTCGGTGTTGTTGTTGCCGCTCGCCTATGCCGCGGCCGCGACGCTCATCGGACTGAGCGTCGGGTGGTGGTGGGGCGTGGGCATAGGCGCCCTCCTGCCGCTGAGCTTTCTGGCCTCGATCAAGCTTGTCGAAGTCCAGGCGACGATGACCCTGGCCACGTTGACGAACCTGCGTCTGAGTCGGTTCTCCCAAGAAATCGAGGAACTGCGCGAGACCCGCCGCCGTCTCGTGACGCGAGTGCGCCAGGTCGCCGACAGCCACGCCGATCCGAGTCTGCCCCGTGTGTTCAGCCGTCGCGATTTCAAGTAGATAGCGTCGCGGGTCGCGACCGGCGAGACTCGGGCGCGCGCCTACCTCGACTCGCACCACTCGGGGGGTGCGACCGGGCCGCGGCGCTCAATCGGCCCCACCAACTCGAGGTAGATGCCGTCTGGGTCGATCAGATTGATGATGCCGGTCGTATCTTCTCCGGTGCCCGAGCAGCATGGCGCAACTTCCGAGAGGAATTCCGCACCGTGTTGTTGCAGCACGCTCACCGCACGATCCAGGTCGCGCACCGCGAGCGCCATACGGTCGATTCCCACATGGTTGATCGGTGGCGGATACGGTGGCTCGTCGTCGTACGGATCGATCCACTGCACCAGACGCACGCGATGTTGGTCGCCGTCAGGCAGCGCAATGTCGGCCCCGCGCAGGGTGAACGGCCTGTCCAGACCGTAGGCACGGGCTTCGGCGAGCGTGCCCGTCGCCCCCAGCGGTCGCACGTCCGTGTAGCCGAGCATCTGGTAGTAGGCAAGCGACCGGTCGAAGTCGCTAACGTTCAGCCCGATATACGGCATCGCGGTGATGTGCATGTCGGCATCTGGATCACCATGGGGGGGCGCCGTCTCGACCAGCTTGTACAGCACGCCGTCAGGATCCGTGAAGAACACAAACCGATCGCCAGACACGCCGTAGGGCTCGGACAAGAACTCCACGCCTTGCGTCCGCAGGTGCGCGACGTCAGCGGCGAGGTCGGTCGTCAGCAACGCCGCATACGCCATCCCGAGATGGGTGGGTGAGCCGTACGGGGGTGCGGCGTTGAATGGGACCGCGAACTGAATGAGGTCGATGCTGGATGGCCCCCAGCTCTCGGGAATGGCGATCACCTCGATCTCCTGCAACTCGTAGGTGCACAGGTCATACATCCCCAGTGAGCGAGCCATCAGGTGGGTGTTGGTCTTCGGAAACCCGCCCACGCCCGCGGTGAAACCGAGCATGCGATAGAACGCGCGGGCGCGGGCGAAGTCGG
Source organism: Vicinamibacterales bacterium (assembly GCA_029940535.1). Lineage (GTDB taxonomy): Bacteria > Acidobacteriota > Vicinamibacteria > Vicinamibacterales > UBA8438 > UBA8438. Next base: position 6,407 of record JAPYUM010000107.1, on the reverse strand, counting down.
TGGTCTGCGTATTGAAGTGGATGCGCGTCGTCAGACCCACGTCAACGTCCGGGGGTGCGCTCACTGGCTGGTCCGTGCCTGGCACAGGCGTGGTGCAGGCGACGGGCACGATCACGACGCCGAGGACGACGACGAGCGCGTCACGCAACGTGCGGACGAATCCGAGGCGGTGCGGCCGGCTCACGGCGCGGGCTCCAGACGCAAGAGTGCGCCGTCCTCTTCGTCCGTGAGCAGGTAGAGGAACCCGTCCGGTCCTTGACGCACGTCCCGGATACGTTGCCGGAGCTCGGTCAACAGTGACTCGCGCCGCAGTTCCTCCGTATCGGCGTTGAACACCACCCGCTGGAGGTGGCCGGTGCCGGGAATTCCACCCTCGCGCAGCGACCCGACGAACACGTTGCTCTTCCACGCGGGAAACTGGTCGCCGGTGTAGATGGCCATGCCGGCGACCGCAATGGCCGGGAGCCATACGACCAGCGGCGACTCGAGCCCCTCGCGCGTTGGATGCTCAGAGACCCGCGAGCCAGGATAAAGGCGTCCGAAGCTAACGAGCGGCCAGCCGTAGTTGCGTCCAGGCAGGATGACGTTGATCTCATCGCCGCCATTCGGACCATTCTCGTGGTTCCAGATCTCGCCAGACTCGGGATGCAGAATGAGGCCCAGGGTGTTGCGATGCCCAAACGTGTAGATCTCCGGCCGATACCCGGGGCGGCCCGCAAACGGGTTGTCCGCCGGCACGGCGCCATCATCGTTGAGACGCAAGATCTTGCCGCGTAGGCTCATGGGATCTTGCGCGACCTGGGCCACGCGGCCGCCGGTCGACATATACACCTTGCCGTCACGCCCGAAGACGACGCGCCCGTTGAGACCGGAGTTGCCTTCATACGCCTCGGTGACCAGCAGGTCGTGGACGTTGGTCAGCGCGCCAGCCTCGAGGCGGCCGCGGGCCAGGGCCGGGGCACCCATCCCGTTGCCGGCCGGCTTGGTATAGGTGAGGTAGACCAACCCGTTGTCGGCAAACTGTGGATGGAGGGCGACATCCATGAGCCCGCCGTTGCCGTCGGTTCTGACCTCCGGCACGCCGGCGATCGGCTCGGGGTCCAGCGTGCCTCCTCGAATGCGGCGCAGGCGACCGGGCCGCTCGGTCACCAGCATGTCGCCGTCGGGGAGAAAGGTGAGCGACCACGGATGCGAGAGCCCGGCCGTTACGACGCTGACCCGGACCTTGTGCTGCTCGGCGGTATCGATCACCCAGGGACCCGCACCCAGTGGCGGCACCGGGACGCCAAGCGGCGGTGCCACTTGCGCGTAACTCACCCCGAGCAGACAAAGCAGCATCGGCGCGGCGCAACCAACGGCACGTCTGATTCCCATTCCTCGTTACCTCTCGGGTCATTCTAGTGCAGTGTCTACGTCGTTGCCCACGTGACCGGCCAGCAGTAGAATTGGCCTCGGTCAGGAGGGGCTGATGACGACCGCCGATGACTTTCGCCGTGTCGCGCTCACCTTCGAGGGCGCGGTCGATTTTCGCGTGGGACGGCGGATCTTCGCGACCCTTGCGTCGCAGGCGCAGGGGTACGGCAACCTCGTCTTGACCCCCGAGGCGCAGGCCCAGTTCGTCGAGGACGCGCCAGAACTCTTCGTACCGATTGCGGGTGGTTGGGGTCGGATGGGTATGACCCACATCCGGCTGGCCGCCGCCGACGAAGACACCCTCGCCGGCGCGCTTCACCAGGCGTGGAAGCTTCGGGTGGCAAAGAACGCCCGCACAACAACCCGCAAGCGAAAGCGGCCGTAGTGGTCGCCCGTAGCCGCGTGTCTCAGAATCTGACCTATACGTGATTCATGAGTAGATCGTGCGGCGGGTCGATCTCTTCCAATTTGGTCAAGATCATGTCGGCACTGACCGGGGAACGGTAGAAGTGGCCTTCACCGCCAAGCGCGTCGGCGATGGCGCATAACACGGACGCGGCGCCGGCCCCGATCGACGGCTCGCCGATTCCCTTGGCTCCCAGCGGATTGTACGGGTCGGGCTCTTCGGCCGCCGTCCATCCCATCGGACGCTCGTGGGGGACATCGAGGATACCCGGAGGACGGTTGTTGTAGAACCGCTTCGCCACCGACAGTCCCCACCGGCGATCGAAGACCCACTTCTGACTCAACGCGATGCCAAAGCCCTGAATCCCGCCGGAATGGATCTGGCTCCCGAGCAGCCGTGGGTGGACCAGGGTGCCGCAGTCGGCGCTGCCGACATAGTCGACCATCCGGATCGCACCGGTCTCGACGTCCACCTCGACTTCTGCGAACCCGACCACGAACCCCATGACACGACCACCGGTCGCGAACGTGTCCTTGGCGACACCCATCAGGCCACGGCCGGCCAGCGCGGTGGCCGAGGTAGTGGTCATGCCATTGATGTCTTCCGGCAGCTCGTGGCCGTCGAAGCGACCGCCGCGCGCGATAGCCCGTTCGGCCGCCTGCGCAAAGCTCAGCCCCTGTGATCGCGCGCCTCGCTTGAATACCCGCTCGCCGGCCACATCGTAGTCATCCGGCGCCCCACCCAGTTCGAGTGCGGCCAGTTCCTGCAGCTTGCGTTTCGCATCGAGCCCGGCGGCCCAGTTGGCCCGCGTGTGCGCATGGGTCGTCTGGCTACCCACCGACATCGCGCTCCACGGCAGGTTCCGGTCGGTCGCGCCCCAGACCAAGTCCACCTTCTCCCACGGCATGTCGAGCGCCTCGGCCGCGGCACGGGAACAGTCGGAGAACGACTCTGTTCCCAGATTGCCAACACCCGACTGGATCTGCAGGCGTCCATCCGGCCGGATCACCAGGAGTCCGTCCATCCCGGAGCTGCCGGCCGAGAACGTACTCAGCGCGACCCCGATCCCGGTCGCCTTGCTGCCGTTGCGCTGACCGCTCCGAGCGAGCCGTTCCGACCAGTTGAATTCGGCCATCCCTTTGTCGAGCGCTTCGCGGACGAACGCGCTCGAGGCGTTCCCCTGCTGTCCGTCACGCCCAGGGGCGCCGAACGTCGCCTGTCCGGATGGCGCATTGATCCGGATGATCTCGGTCCGGTCGATGCCCAACTGCCGCGCCGCCCGGTCGAGCAACGGCGCCAGCATGGTGACGGCCTGCTCGCCTCCCGGGGCTCGCTGGGCGGCGCGTGGTGGTGTGTTCGTGTACACCGCAATGCCTCGGACCCGGATACTCTCCGGCTGATACGCCAGCGAGGCGATGTTGGCCACCGACATGTGGTCGCCGTTACGCCCATACGGTCCCCCGTCGCCAATGGTGAAGAGATCCATCGCCAGGATGCGCCCATCGCTTCGGAAGCCGATCTTCGCGCGGGCCTGCACCGCCGGCCGCGCCCGACCGATGAAGTTCTCTTCCCGACGGCTGATCCGCATCATGACCGGCTTGCCGATTTTCTTGGACATGACGATGGGAAACCGCATACACGTCGCCCCGACGGCCTTGCTCCCAAACCCACCGCCACAGAATTCGGCCACCAGGACGACGTTCTCCGGCTCGACCTCGGCCCAGCGGGCGACGGCGCCCACCGTGCGTGCGGTGCTCTGGGTCGATCCGTACACATAGACCTTCCCGTTTTCCCAGTAGGCCATACAGCTACGCGTCTCAAGCGGCTGGTGCCCCAGTGACTGGTGGTAGATGGACTCGTCGACCACCAGGTCGGCGGCCGCGAGCCCGGCCTCGACATCCCCCACCGCCCACTCTGCCGCGAACTCGCCGCTCATCGGCAACTGGCCGGCGTCCAGTTCAGCCACCTCGGCCTCGGTCCACTTGATCGTGGTGAGTTCCCGGCCCAGCATCGTGTTGCCATCGAGTCGCGCGTTGGGTCCACCCGGCCGCAGGCTGTCAAGCGGGTCCATACAGAACGGCAACGCCTCGTAGTCGATCTGGATCGCCTCGATGGCCTCCGACGCGGTCTGTTCGTCGACCGCGGCGATGGCGAGCACCGGCTCGCCCTCATACAGCGGCTCGTTGGTCAGTCCCGCCTCGCCGGGAGCCTCTACCGTCGGCAGGTCGTCCGCGGTCAAGATGCCCTCGACCCCGGGCATGGCCAACGCGGCACTGGCATCGAGACGGCGCACCCGAGCATGCGGCATGGGGCTCAGCAGCAACTTCAGGAACACCATGCCATCAGCCCGAAAGTCCTCGGCGTACTTCGCGCGACCGGTCACCTTCGCCCGCAGGTCCGTCGTGGTGTAGTTCTTTCCGATGAGCTTGTAGTCAGGCATGTGTCCATCTCTCCGGAGGGCGTGACGTGCCCTCTCGATCGCGCTTCTGGCCGCGCGTCGCCCTAGTATAGGCCCGAAGTGTGGTCCGGAACTGAATGTCCTTGCTCGACCTGGCGTGGCGCTGGCGTCGGGTCGGCGGAGCGGCTCTCGGAGAGTCGCCCCGCGCCCAGCCTTCGCGGCGTTCTACCGGTCGCTACTTCCACTCCCAGCATTTGTTGACCGCATTTCCGTCTGGACCTACGTCGTACTCGCCGACCACGCCGATGCTATTCAAGTCGGCATACTTGGCTGACGCGGAGTGAGGGTGAATCATCGTCCGAAACTTAGTCGTGCCACCGGGCGGCGGGGCTTGCCCGGAGCCGTGACCGATAAGCTGAATCACGTCGCCGTCGGCCGTGGTCATGACTCCTTGCCCCTCACCATAGATCGATCCATCTGGTCTCATCAGTTGGGTGTACGTCCAAAAGCATGTCTCCGCCACACCTCGAATCGTTCCGGTGGTCTGAAGACAGACCTCAAGCTTCGTGCCGGATGCGTCGGCCGACAGCACACGCACCCCGGTCACCGAACCCGTTTCATCGAACACCAAGTCACCCAAAGCCATTGTTCTCACTCCTTTGTTGAACGAGTTAACGAGACGCTTCGCCATCAAAACCCAAGAGCTACATCTGGGAACGACTAGCCAATCATACCGGTACCCCTGCGTTGGCCTGCGACGCGGGAAGATCCCCCCGAGAGATCCTAGACTTTCGCCCATCGGGCGATTGTTCCAGAAACATCTGTTTTCCGACCACCAGAGCTGAATCGGTGGACTGGAGTCAAACAAGGGTAGTCTAGTATCTACTCAAGACCTGCTACCGTCGCCCAAACATGCTCGATGGGGTACCCTCGACGCGCGGCGCTTGTCACTCTGGCTGGAGGATCCACATGACTCATCACGACGCACGCATCATCGCGTTCACTATTGTCATCACTGCGTGGAGCGCGCCGACGCGTGCACAGCAACCGGACGCCGAGGGCGCCAACGCGGTGCTGCCGTGGGCGTACGTGCTCAACGACCCGACGTCAGGAAATGCGCAGGCGGACGACCCCGCGGAGGTGGTGACCGTCCCGGGCTCCAGTGTGTCCATGCCCCGTTCGGCGATCAGTATCGCCGCCGGACCACCCGACTGGCACCCCGACGGCCACCCACCCATGCCGGAGTTGGTCGCCAAGGGCGGAGGCGACGGTGTCGCGGCCTGCGGCTATTGCCACCTGCCGAACGGCCAGGGCAAGCCGGAGAACGCCAGCGTTGCCGGCCAACCCTACGCTTACATCGTGCAGCAGATGGCCGACTGGAGAAACGGCCTGCGCAAGACCGGCGAACCGAGGATGGGTCCCCCGTCGTTCATGCAACGGATCGGCCTGGCTGCCACCGATGAGCAGGCTCGAGTGGCAGCGGAGTACTTCTCGTCGATGGACTACAAACCGTGGGTTCGAGTGGTCGAGACCGACATGGTGCCCAAGACGCACTTCGCGGGTTGGATTCACCAGGTGATCGAGGGTGGCGGCACGGAGCCGATCGGCACTCGCATAGTCGAGACACCGGAGGATCTGCACCTCACCCACCTGCGGGATGACGCGTCAAGTTTCGTCGCCTACGTGCCCACGGGCGCGGTCGCGCGGGGAGAACGACTCGCGACGGGCAACGGCAAGACCGAGGCGTGCGCGGTCTGTCATGGCCCCGGATTGCGCGGTCTCGGCCCGGTGCCGGCACTGGCGGGTCGGTCGCCGAGCTACATCGCACGCCAGCTCTACGACCTGCAGACGGGAGTTCGCAACGGGACGTGGTCAGATCTGATGGACGCGACCGTGTCCGACCTCACCACCGAAGACATCGTCAACCTCGCCGCGTACACGGCCAGCCTGGCACCGTAGACGCCGGCGAGTCGGAGTATCGGAGTCGGCCAACGTCCACGGGGACCAGCTCATCCCGATCGCCATGGGGGGGGCAGCGCGTAGGCTAGATGAGCGTGCGTGACCCAAATGGCTCCCATGTGAATCCGACAAAAAAACGGGCTCAACCGATCTCTCGATTGAGCCCGTTTTTGTTGGTCGGGATGACTGGATTTGAACCAGCGCCCCCCTGACACCCAGTCTTGTGCAAAC
>JAPYUM010000106.1 GCA_029940535.1 Vicinamibacterales bacterium | reverse complement strand
GAGCTGTACGACAAGCTTGTAGAAACCAGGCCGACCGGCCCTACACAATTGTGTCGTGGCCGCCATCCATCAGCCTGAGTACGCGCACGATGCACCAGCGGTGACTGACACGCCTATCTGCCCAAGCTCGTGTGCAATATGGGGTTATAAGATCCATCGCGTGTTCGACGAGAGCCTTCAGTCGTCATCCTGACAAGGCGGCAACGGATGCGGTACGCAACGTGCGTACCGTTAAGGACGACCGCAGTCGCCGGGTTGTGCTCGTGTTCCAGAGTCGCCTCCATCGGCCTCTCGGAGCACAGCCCAGGAGAGGATTGACTGTGTTCATTTCATTTGTTCCCTTGGCATGTGCGACCGAATGTCGCCGACGACGGGGAACAATCCCAAGCGGTGACCCTTGGGTATGCATTTTCTGAAAGGATGGCCAATGTTGACTCGTGAATATCGTAAATTCGTTGCAATAGCGACTGACCGACGGGGTCTCTGTGGCACACTGGCAATGTTGTTTGTGGTGGCGACAGCAGTCCCATCAGTGGATGCCCAGGGAGAGCCGCCACCGGTTAGTTTGGGCGCTGGTCTCCAGACCAGCTTTATTCACCACCAACCGGCTGAAGGAGATTCGGTAGATAACTTTAGACTTAATAGTTTGAGGTTCTACCTGAATGGTCAAGCGTCGGAGCATATTAGTTTTATGGTCAATACCGACATTAACTATGGCGGTACTTTGTTCGTATGCCCTGAGGATGGCACCTGTGGTGCTGGTTTCGGGAACCAGGGCAACGAGATACAGGTCCTCGATGCAGTGGCTCAGATTGCCATATCGGACAAATTCAACATTTGGTTCGGCCGGCACTTGCCCCCAAGCGATCGCGCCAATCTTCATGGGCCTTTTTTTTCTCATCACTGGGCGGTCTTTAGCGACAGTATCCAGGATGGCTATCCGTTCATCTTCCAGGGGCGCCAAAACGGTGCGACATATTGGGGCCAATTCGGCAAGGTCAAATTGTCTGGTGGGGCATACGACGGATCGTCGACGGGCATTGGTAATAGCAGCACGAACTTAATGACCGCTGGCCGCATACAAGTGGACTTCTGGGATCCGGAGGCTGGTTACTACCTAAACGGGACGTACTACGGCCAGCGAAACCTCTTGGCCATTGGTCTCGCTGCTCAGACTCAGGCCGGCGATGTGCAGCCGGAGGTGATTGACTTCGACGGGAACTTGATTAAATCCATAACTACGAAGACAGCCTCCAGCTTTGATTTCTTGCTGGAGCGTATGACTGGCGGCGGTAGTGCGGTGTCGGTCGAGGCCGAATTGGTTCGCTACGATGGGCTAGGGGGTTACCCCACGGTTCCCGGCTCGGCGTATCAGACACTAACGGGAGGCTTCGTACTGGCGGCCTATCTGTTCCCAGAGACGTCTGCGCCTGGACAATTCGAAATTCTGGCGAAGTATGGCTTGGCAAAGTTTACCCAAGACAGGAATGGCTTGTTTCCAAATTTTGACCAAAAAACGAGCGAGGTCAATCTTAATTATATCCTCAATGAGTTCAACGCCAGATTAATGGTATTCTTCAAGAAAACCGATTACACGCAGGTCCGTATGGCCGACACCCAGTTTGGTGTTGGTTTGCAGATCCAGATGTGAATGCTCGTTATTTCATAGACAGGAGTGAATAGTGAAATTTAGAAATGTTTATTTTATTATTTGTCTCAGTGCGCTGCTCGGCGCCTGTGGCGGATCCGAAGAAGCTGAGTCCGATGCGGCTGGGGAGCCGATCAAGGTTGGTGTCCTGCACTCGCTTTCGGGTTCCATGGCCATCAGTGAGACGACGCTGAAAGATACAGTGGAAATGATGGTCGATGAGCAGAACGCCAGAGGCGGCTTGCTCGGCCGGCGACTGGAGGCGGTTGTGGTGGACCCGGCCTCAGACTGGCCATTGTTTGCGGAGCGGGCTCGTGAATTGCTCGAGTCCGAGCAGGTTGATGTCGTGTTCGGGTGCTGGACGTCTGTGTCCAGGAAATCAGTTCTACCGGTGTTTGAGGAACTCAACGGTCTTCTTTTCTACCCCGTTCAGTATGAAGGTGAAGAGTCGTCAAGGAACGTCATTTACACCGGTGCGGCTCCAAATCAGCAGGCGATTCCGGCTGTGGACTATTTGGCCAACGAGGTCGGCATTGAACGATGGGTGCTCGAAGGCACCGACTATGTGTATCCCCGCACGACGAACCGCATCCTTGAGGCCTATCTGAAGGAAGAGCTTGGTGTTGCGGATGAGGACATCTCAATCAACTATACGCCTTTTAGCCACTCGGACTGGCAGACGAGAGTCTCCGAAATTAGAGATTTCGGGTCTGAGGGCAAGGCGACGGCTGTTGTGTCCACCATCAACGGTGATGCGAATGTGCCGTTCTACCTTGAATTGGCGAACCAGGAAGTGTCAGCTGAGGATATTCCTGTTATAGCGTTCTCAGTTGGTGAGGAGGAGTTGTCTGGTCTCGACACCGAGCCGTTGGTTGGTCATCTTGCTGCCTGGAATTACTTCCAGAGCATTGAAAGCCCAACGAACAGTGAGTTTATTGCCAATTGGAAGCAGCGGATGGGCGCGGACCGGACGACGAATGACCCGATGGAAGCGCATTTCATTGGGTTCAATATGTGGGTTGCAGCGGTGGAGCAAGCCGGAACCACCGATGTCGACGCGGTGCTGGAGGCGCTTCCGGGTACCGAGACTCCGAATTTGACGGGTGGTATCGCGCGCTTGCTGCCGAATCACCATCTCACGAAGCCGGTGTTTATCGGTGAGGTGCGTGCGGATGGCCAGTTCGACGTGGTCTGGCAGACGGACAACCTCGTCGAGGGTGACGCGTGGACCGACTTTCTACCTGGTAGCCTGGATACCGAGGCGAACTGGGCGGACCCCGCGATCAACTGCGGAAACTACAACACCCGAACAGGAGTCTGTTCGGCAACGAACTTCGAATAGGGTGACTGATAACCACCCAAAGAGCTTTATCCAGTGAAAGTAACAACATACGGCGGGCGGTGGCCAATCTGGCTGCTGCTCGCCGTCTTCTGTCTTGGGCCCTGTGAGTCCGCGTGGGCTCAGATGGATGACGATACGTTTCGGGGCATTGTAGCGGAGCTTGGCGACGCTAACTTCCGCGAGAAGGAAGCGATTGCGGAGCGGTTGCTCGAGAGCGGCCATCCCGGCGTCCGAGATGTGCTTACAGCCTTAATGGACGGTCGGGTGTTCATAGGTGGACAGAGCGCGGTTGCGTTTGTTGTTGAGTCGACGGCGGAAGAGTTGGCTGAGTTTACGCTTTTGGATCCCGCGAACCAACGAGTTTTAGGGACGTCGCAGCCAAGCGAATTAAGTCGCGTCGTAACCAATAATCAGCTCCGAAGGTTCTTGCGCACGGTGGTCCCAAGGTTTTCTTTGGCGAGTCCTGACGCCGAGGTTCGTCTTGAGGCGGTGCAGCAGATCATGCGAGCTCTTGATGCTACCGCAATTGAGTTGCTGCGTGCGCGAGTTGGTCTGGAAGACGATGAACGGGTTCTGTATGAGATTGACACGGCCTTGGCGCTGTCGATGCTCGATGAGGGGAACTCGCGCCAGCGGTTATCAGCAGTGAACACCCTGTCTGATCGGTTACATCCGGAGGTGTATAACAGACTCTCTGTCTTGGTGGGCCAAGCTGAGGACGGCAGCTTTGTTGAACCGGATGCGGATGTGCGCCGGGCAGCCGATGAAGCTCTTGGTGGCATTGAACTGGCTCGTGCCTTTTATTATGTTCTTGAAACAGCGTTCTTCGGTCTGAGCTTGGGTTCTGTACTGGCGTTGGTAGCTATAGGGCTGACGATCACCTTCGGTGTCATGGGTGTGATCAACATGGCTCATGGTGAACTCATGATGCTGGGCGCTTACACGACCTACGTTGTTCAACTCTTGATGCCAGGCCACCTCGATCTGTCGGTCTTGGTTGCCATTCCCGCTGCTTTTCTTGTAGCGGGTTCTGCGGGCGTTCTTATTGAACGTACTATCATTCGGTTTCTCTATGGTCGCCCACTTGAGACGTTGTTGGCGACATTTGGTGTGAGCTTAATCCTACAGCAACTAGTGCGAACCGTGTTTTCACCGAATAACCGTCCAGTGGTTACCCCTACTTGGATGAGTGGAAGTCTTCAGATCAACGAGGCTTTCTCCCTCACCTACAACCGGATGTACATCGTACTGATCTCGTTGGTGGTGTTTGGGGTGCTTTTAGTTGTCTTCAAACATACGCGGATCGGTCTCGACATTCGAGCGGTATCTCAAAACCGCTTGATGGCGCGCGCCATGGGGGTCCGCAGCGAGTGGGTCGATGCCATGACGTTCGGGCTCGGGTCGGGCATCGCCGGTGTCGCCGGCGTGGCCCTCAGCCAGCTCACCAACGTCGGTCCCAACCTCGGGCAGTCGTACATCATCGACTCGTTCATGGTGGTGGTCTTCGGCGGCGTCGGTAACATCTGGGGCACGCTGATCGGCGGCATGTCGATTGGCGTTGTCAACAAGGTGCTCGAGCCGTTCGCCGGAGCGGTGCTGGCCAAGATTCTGGTCCTGGTCGCCGTGATCCTGTTCATCCAGCGTCGTCCTCGCGGGCTGTTTCCGCAGACCGGGCGTGCGGCAGAGGACGTGTGAAGACCTCCACGCGGGTCCTGTCCGTGCTGTTCTCCGATCGCGCCAGCCTCGGCTTCTTCGGGCTGCTGGCCGCTGTGGCGATCGTCGTGCCTGTCCTTAATCTGGCGGTGCCCGCGTCGTCGCCGCTCCATCTGTCGAGCTATGTCGTCGGACTCCTCGGCAAGTATCTGTGCTACGCGATCCTGGCGACCGCCGTGGACCTCGTCTGGGGATTCTGCGGCATCCTCAGCCTGGGCCACGCCGTGTTCTTCGCCCTCGGCGGCTACGCGATGGGAATGTATCTCATGCGTCAGATCGGCACGAGAGGCGTCTATGGCCATCCGGTTCTTCCGGACTTCATGGTGTTTCTCAACTGGGACGCGTTGCCGTGGTTCTGGTACGGCTTCGACCGCTTCTGGTTCGCGCTCGTCATGGTCGCGCTTGTGCCGGCCGCGCTGGCCTTCGTCTTCGGCTGGCTGGCGTTTCGCTCGCGCGTCACGGGCGTGTATCTCTCGATCATGACGCAAGCGCTCAGCTACGCGCTGATGCTCGCCTTTTTCCGGAACGACATGGGGTTCGGCGGTAACAACGGGTTCACCGACTTCAAGGAGCTGCTCGGCTTCGACCTGCAGAGCGACGGGACGCGATCGGCCCTGCTGGTGTCGACCGTCGTCGCGCTGGCGGTCACCGTCGGCGCATGCCGTCTGATCGTCGCGTCACGCGCCGGACGAGTCATTCGTTCAATCCGTGACGCGGAGAGCCGGACCAGGTTTCTCGGCTATCGCGTCGAATCCTACAAGCTCTGGCTCTTTGTGTTCTCGGCGGTGCTGGCGGGCGTGGCCGGCGCGCTCTACGTGCCGCAGGTCGGCATCATCAACCCCAGCGAGTTCGAACCGATCAATTCCATCGAAGTCGTCATTTGGGTGGCGGTGGGAGGCCGCGGCACCCTCTACGGCGCGGTCGCCGGTGCGGTGCTCGTCAACTACGCCAAGACCTACTTCACGGGCGCGCTGCCGGAGTTCTGGTTGTACGCGCTCGGGGCGATCTTCGTCGGCGTCACGTTGTTTCTTCCACGCGGGCTGGCCGGTCTGGTGCCGGCCGGGAGCCGAGTCGAATGACCCCCCCGACGCCACCGCCCCACGAGGGCCGGGCGACCCGTGACGCGCTGCGCGACATGCGCGAGGCAGCGGCGCAACGGAAGCCATCGGTGCTGCTCGGGAAGGTGCTGTATCTCGACAAGCTCACGGTGAGCTTCGACGGGTTCAAGGCGCTCGACGACCTGACGCTGTACGTCGACCCTGGTGAGCTCCTGTGTATCATCGGACCGAACGGGGCCGGCAAGACCACGATGATGGATGTCGTGACCGGCAAGACCCGTCCCGACGCGGGCACCGCGTTCTTCGGGACGGACATCGATCTATTGATGCTCACCGAGCCGGAGATCGTAGAGGCTGGCATCGGCCGTAAGTTCCAGAAGCCGACCGTGTTCGAGTTCCTGAGCGTCTTCGAGAACCTTGAGCTCGCGCTCACGGACGACAAGTCGTTCTGGCATACGCTCGTGACGGACCTGACGCCGGCCCAGCGCCAACGTGTCGACGAAGTGCTCGAGATCATCGGGCTGGAAGCGAAACGCGCCGCCACGGCCGGTGGGCTGGCGCACGGCCAGAAGCAGTGGCTCGAGATCGGGATGCTGCTGATGCAGAAGCCCGAGCTGCTGCTGGTGGACGAACCGGTGGCCGGCATGACGCCGCAGGAGACCGAGCGTACCGGGGAGCTGCTGCTCTCGCTCGCGGGCACGCACTCGGTCGTCGTCGTCGAACATGACATGGACTTTGTGCGGTCGATCGCCAGACGGGTCTCGGTTCTGCACGAAGGTCGCGTGATCGCCGAAGGCGACCTGGACACCGTGCAGAACGACCAACAAGTCGTCGAGGTATACCTCGGATCATGAGTCTGCTGTCGATCAGGGGTCTCAACCAGTCGTATGGGGGGAGCCACACGCTCTGGGACGTCGACCTCGACGTGCCGGCGGGTTCACGCATGTGTCTCATGGGCCGAAACGGCATGGGCAAGACGACCCTGCTCAAGTGCGTCATGGGGCTGCTCCCGGTCGCGTCCGGCGCGATCACGTTCGCGGGCACCGATCTGCGTGCGACCCGGGCGGAACGTCGCGCGCGCCTCGCCATCGGATACGTCCCGCAAGGGCGGGAGATCTTCCCGCAGCTCACGGTCGGGGAGAATCTCGAGGTGGGGCTCACGGCGCGCGCCGACGGCCGACGGACGGTCCCGTCACAGGTGTTCGAGCTGTTCCCCGTCTTGAAGCAGATGCTGGGACGTCGCGGCGGCGACCTCTCGGGCGGCCAGCAGCAGCAGCTGGCCATCGGCCGTGCGCTCGTGCTCGAGCCCAAGCTGCTCATCTTGGATGAGCCCACGGAGGGTATTCAGCCCAGCATCGTGCACGAGATCGGCAACATCATCCTCAAGCTCAACCAGGAGGCCGGCGTCACGGTGCTGCTGGTCGAACAGAAGCTTCCCTTTGCCCGCCGCGTCGCCAGCGAGTTCTGCATTCTCGAGAAGGGCCGGACCGTCGCCGGCGGCCCCATCGCGGAGCTGAGCGACGACGTGGTGCGCGAGCATCTTGCCGTGTGACCGCGGCAGACGTAGTCGTCCGACGTGACACACGGCGCGATCGTAGTGCCGTGACTCCCCTCCCCGAAGACCGGTCGGGGCGCGGGCGACTCGCCGTGATCAGGCGGCCCGCGCGCAGCGTCGTGTCCCTGGCCTTCGCCCGCAGTCCCCTGCGTCTGCTGACCCCGGCCAACCACGGGCATGCCGCGTGGGTCTATACCTCGAGCTACGGGGGAGGCCTGGTGGACGGCGACGCCATCGACGTGCACGCCACGGTGGGCGCCGGCGCGTGCGCGTTCGTCTCGACGCAGGCGTCCACGAAGGTCTACCGGTCGCCGCGCGGGACCCGGGTGACGCTGCGCGCCGAAGTCGATAACGACGGGCTACTCGTGGTCGCCCCCGACCCCGTGGTCTGTTTCGCCAGATCCCGGTATCATCAGACGCAACGATTCGATCTCGCCGAGCGAGCCGGGCTTGTGCTGCTCGACTGGATCTCGTCGGGTCGTCGCGAGTCGGGCGAGCGATGGGCGTTCGACGAGTACGTGAGCCGGACGACCGTGCGCCACACAGACCGACGGCTCGTGCACGAAGCGCTCTCGTTGCGCGCGTCCGATGGCGACCTCGCGACGCGGCTCGGTGACTACGACGTGCTGGCCGTCGCCGTGATCGTCGGGACGCCGCTCGCCGGGGACGCCCGCCGCATCCTGACCCGTGTCAAACATGAGACGACCGCCCGGCCTCCAGGCCAGCTGGTCGCTGCCGCGCCGGTCGGCGACGCCGGCTGCGTGCTGCGAGTGGCGGGCCGGTCCGTCGAAGACGTTGGTAGCACGCTGCTAGGCTTTCTCGACTTCGTGCCGGCGCGGCTCGGCGACAACCCCTGGGCTCGGAAATGGTAGGCGTATGCATCTCACACCCCGTGACATAGACAAGCTCATCCTGCACCAGGCGGGATTCCTCGCGCAGCGGCGGCTCGCCCGTGGACTCAGACTGAACTACGTGGAGGCAGTCGCGCTCATCGCGACACAGATTCTCGAGTTCATCCGCGACGGTCGGTCGGTGGCGGAGCTGATGGACCTCGGCCGGCAGATGCTTGGCACGAGCGACGTGCTCGAGGGAATCCCGGAGATGGTCGACGAGGTGCAGGTCGAGGGCACGTTCCCCGACGGCACCAAGCTGGTGACCGTGCATCACCCCATCGTCGTCGAGCACGGCGATCGGTCGCTGGCGCTCTATGGCAGCTTCCTGGCCGCGCCGACCGGCGACGCGTCGGTCGGCCGGGCCGCGGCGCCGCTCGAGGGGACGCCGGGCGGCGTGGAGGCCCGCGCGGGTGAGATCACGCTCAACGAGGGCCGCGAGACGACCGAGCTGAAAGTGGCCAACACGGGCGATCGGCCGATTCAGGTCGGCAGCCACTACCACTTCGCTGAAACGAACCGCGCCCTGGAATTCGACCGTCGCGCGGCCTATGGACGCCGCCTGGACATCCCGGCGGGCACAGCCGTGCGGTTCGAACCGGGCGAGACGAAAACCGTCATGCTGGTGCCGATTGCAGGCGAGCAGATCGTGCGCGGGGGGAACGCCTGGGCCAGTGGCCCGGTGACCGAGGACCGCGATTTGAAGAACCTGGAGCATCGGGAGTAACCATGGCTCATCGTATCGACCGTCGTCACTATGCCGACCTCTACGGCCCCACCACCGGTGACCGCGTGCGTCTGGCTGACACCGGGCTGGTGGCGGAAGTCGAGCGAGACGCCACCGCGTACGGAGACGAGTGCGTCTTCGGTGGCGGCAAGGTGCTACGCGACGGCATGGGCCAGGCGACCGGGGTCTCGGACGCGCGCGCGCTCGACTGCGTCATCACGAACGCGCTCATCGTCGACTGGACCGGCGTCCACAAGGCGGACGTCGGGATCAAGGACGGACGCATCAGCGGGATCGGCAAGGCGGGGAATCCCGACGTCATGGCCGGCGTGTCCGACGGCATGGTCGTGGGCGTGACCACCGAGGCGATCGCCGGCGAGGGGATGATTCTCACGGCGGGCGGCATCGACGCGCACATTCACTTCATCGCGCCGCAACAGGTCTACGAGGCGCTGGCCAGCGGCGTCACGACGTTCCTCGGGGGCGGAACCGGGCCGGCCACCGGCACCAAGGCGACCACCTGCACACCGGGCGCCCGCCACGTGCAGCTCATGCTGCAGGCGACCGATGCCCTGCCGATGAACTTCGGTTTTCTGGGCAAGGGCAACACGTCGATGCCCGAGGGGCTCGAAGAGCAGATCCGCGCCGGCGCGATCGGGCTCAAGTTGCACGAGGACTGGGGCACGACGCCGGCCACGATCGACTGCTGCCTGACCGAGGCGGAGCGGTTCGACGTGCAGGTCGCCATCCACACCGACACGCTGAACGAGTCCGGCTTCGTCGACGCCACGATCGCGGCGTTCAAGGGGCGCACGATTCACACCTACCACACGGAAGGCGCCGGTGGCGGGCACGCACCGGACATTATCCGCGTGTGCGGCGAGCCCAACGTTCTGCCCAGCTCGACCAATCCGACGCGGCCCTACACGGTCAACACGCTCGACGAGCATCTCGACATGCTCATGGTCTGCCACCACCTGGACAAGAACACCCCGGAGGATGTCGCCTTCGCAGAGAGCCGGATCCGTGGCAAGACGATCGCGGCCGAGGACGTGCTGCACGACCTGGGCGCCATCAGCATCATAGCGAGCGACAGCCAGGCGATGGGGCGTGTGGGTGAGGTCATCTCGCGCACCTGGCAGACGGCGCACAAGATGCGGGACCAGCGGGGCCGGCTCGACGGCGAGCAGGGCGACAACGACAACCTGCGCATCCGCCGCTATGTGGCCAAGTACACGATCAACCCGGCCCTCGCGCATGGCATCGCTGACGAGGTCGGGTCGGTCGAGGTCGGTAAGCTGGCCGACCTGACGTTGTGGAAACCGGCGTTCTTCGGCGTCAAGCCGGAGCTGGTCATCAAGGGCGGGTTCATCGCTTGGGCGCAGATGGGCGACGCGAATGCGTCCATCCCGACACCGCAGCCCCAGCTGATGCGACCGATGTTCGGCGCCTACGGCCGCGCGACGGGCGCCACGTCACTCGCGTTCGTCTCGGAGCTATCGCTCGCGGAGGGCCAGCTCGATCGCTACGGGCTGACCAAGCGTCTGTCGGCTGTGCACGGATGCCGCGCGCTCGGCAAGCGCGACATGAAGCTCAACGACGCGCTGCCGAGCATCAGCGTCGACCCGGAGACCTATGTGGTCACCGCCGACGGCGAGGAACTGCACGCGGAGCCGGCCGACGTGCTGCCGCTCGCTCAGCGCTACTTCCTGTTCTGAGCCGACCATGTCCGACTGGCTGGCCTGGCAGGTGGTGGATTCGGCGTTTCCGGTGGGGGTGTTCGCCCACTCGTGGGGCCTGGAATCCGCCTGGCAGTCGGGGCACGTGCCGGACGTCGACGCGTTGCACCGGTTCCTGCACGCCTCTATCCAGCAAACGGGCTACGGCGTGCTGCCGTTGCTGGGCGCCGCATATCACCGGCCCGAGGAACTCGCCGTGCTCGACGAGCTCGCCGACGCGTTCCTCACCAACAGCGTGACCAACCGGGCGAGCCGCGTGCAGGGCCGCACGCTCGTCGCAACGGCGGCGCGCATCTGGCCATCCGACGCGATGACGGATCTCGTCGACGAGGCGAACACCGGACGGGCACATGTGGCACCACTGTCCGGCCGCATCTTTCAGACGATCGGCCTGCCGCTCGACACGGCGAGGCGGGTGACGCTCTACGGCACGGCCCGAGGCGTGTTGTCGGCTGCGGTGCGTCTGGGCATCGTTGGCAGCTATCAGGCACAGCAGATGCAGCATCAGGCGGCGCCGTGGCTCGACACGACGCTCGAGCGCAGTCGCGGACTCGGCCCGGAGGATATCTGCCAGACCGCGCCGATCATCGACCTACTGCAAGCAGGGCACGACCGCCTGTACTCCCGACTGTTTCAGTCATAACTCCGAAGTTCAGGAGCCTCGTCATGCACGACACGCCGCATTCGCACGACCACGACCCACGAACTCCCGGCCTCTTCGCGAACCGGCCGTCGCCACTCACCCGCGACTACGAGGGTCGCGCGTTCACGGTGGGCATCGGCGGCCCGGTCGGCAGCGGGAAGACGGCGCTGCTCCTGGCGCTCTGTCACCGGCTGCGCGACCACCACAGCCTCGCGGTGGTCACCAACGACATCTTCACCAAGGAGGACGGCGAGTTCCTGATCCGTCACAAGGCGCTGGAGACCAACCGCATCACCGCCGTCGAGACCGGCGGCTGCCCACACACGGCCGTTCGGGACGACGTGAGCCAGAACCTGGACGCGCTCGAGCAGCTGATGGTGAAGATCCACCCCGATTTGTTGTTTGTCGAGAGCGGGGGAGACAACCTGGCCGCGCAGTTCAGCCGCGACCTCGCCGACTTCACGATTTATGTGATCGACGTGTCCGGCGGAGACAAGGTCCCGCGCAAGGGAGGGCCCGGCATCACGCAGTCCGACCTGCTCGTGATCAACAAGACCGACCTCGCCCCCCTCGTCGGCGCCGACCTCGACGTCATGGCCCGAGACGCCGAGGCGATGCGCGGCACCGGCCCCGTCGTGTTCGCTCAGGTCACCAACGACGTGGGTGTCAGCGTGATCGCCGACGC
Source organism: Vicinamibacterales bacterium (assembly GCA_029940535.1). Lineage (GTDB taxonomy): Bacteria > Acidobacteriota > Vicinamibacteria > Vicinamibacterales > UBA8438 > UBA8438. The sequence goes on along the minus strand of JAPYUM010000106.1, from coordinate 1,871 downwards.
CGTCCTGGCAGGCTGGAAAGCGAGCGGCGCCACGGCGGCGCGCCAGTAGCCGCGGGGCCCGCGACGCACGGCGTTGTTGCGCGGTTCGACAACTGACCCGCAACGCCCGATAGCGTACGACGGCGTGTACGAGTTTGACGGGCTCGGGCACTGGGAACCAACGCGTGCCACAGATGCGAGGGAGATGCAGCCCGCGATATCGCCAGATGGAGACTGGATTGCCTACACCTCCGACCGGACTGGTACCTTCGAGGCTTATGTCGCACGCGTCCCCGCTCTGGGCGACCGGCTACTCTTGTCGACCGACGGAGGCCAGGCTCGGGTGTGGTCTGACGACGGGAGCGAGTTGTTCTATCGCCGCCTGAGTGATGGAGCCATGATGATGGTTCCGATCGCCGGGTCACCCGTGCTGACGCCTGGACCTGCCGAGCTGCTGTCCAAGGCGGCGGGCTACAGCACAGGCGCGGCGATTTGAGACGAGGTTTTCGTCAATAATTACGACGTGACCGCGAACGGCCAGCGATTTGTGATGCTCACAGGCAACAATCCCCAGGTTCGCGTAAACGTCGTCTACAACTGGCGCCGAGAGCTGCTCGAGCGCGCCTGCAACGAGGGAGACCTGTAATGGGAGATAAAGGCGGTCAAAAGGACAAGAATAAGGGCCAGAAGCAAAAAGCCGCAAAGGACGCAGAAAAGAAGAACAAGAAGCGGGATAAACAGGCGAAACAGAGACACGTCTGAGTCCTTTAGTGCTCCGAGGAACTCAAGCGCTTTGTCCCGAACGAACTCATGCTCTTGAGAGCTGGCACCCGGCACGTCGATCGGCCATTACGACGTCACTTCCCTCCTTGGTGAGGGCGGCATGGGACAGGTTTGGCAGGGCACCGACACGCAGCTCAACCGCCAGGGTGCGCTGAAGATCCTGCCCGACGTCTTCGCGGATGATCCGGATCGCCTCGCCCGCTTCCAGCGAGAGGCGCAGGTCAACCCGAGACCGAGAGGGATGGTGCGGTGATCGGAGTAATTTGAAATCTCCTATCATCACGATCCTCGTCGAACGCGAGTCCGTCCAACCAGTCGCGCTACACGTGATCCACGTGATGGGCGGCCGACAGGCACCAGCCGTGCCGCACCAGGTCGTCCATTTTCATCTGCACGTGCAGATGGACCTCTTCAGACAGATCGGCCTCCAGCCCGTCCGGTCGGATCCACAATCGCAGACAACGTCGAAGTTGCTGCACCCAGATCACGGTTCGCCTCGTCTCCGCGCTCCTTTCAATCAACCCGCAGCGCCGCTGCCGGGTCGAGGCCGAGCGCTCTCTTCACCGGCAGCGTGCATGCCAGACCGACCGCAACCAGGAGCATCACGGCGATCGAGATCAGCGTCGTTGGGGAGCGCCAGGTGTCCCAAGATGCGGGCCACCACAGATGGGTGGTCGACCACGGCGATCAGCCGGAGTCGCCCGCCACAGCTGGGACAGGCGAGCACCTCCAGCGCCAGGCTCCGGCGCATCAGGTCCGCCCAGAGATAGTTCCCGCCGGGGCGCGGACCCCGCGGCGGTGGCGGACTCCTCGGTCGGCCGCGTCCCGTCGCGCCAGGACAGGCCGCAGGTAGGCGTCGATCGTGGCAAGAATCTCAGCGATGTCGGCGGCGTCGAGCGACGGAGTGGGGTGGAAGCGCAGCGCGTCACCGTCTCGAGCGAACACTCCGTCCATGACCAGCGCATGGAAGTGGCTGTTCATGTTGAGCGCGCCCCCGAATCGCTGCACGATGGTCACGGCGCCGCCGCGCCCGTCCCGCACGCCGGCGTCCCGGGCGCGGCGACGGAGGAACCCGAGAATCGCCCGTAGGGCACACCCGACCACGGCGG
>JAPYUM010000018.1:57438-63067 GCA_029940535.1 Vicinamibacterales bacterium | reverse complement strand
AGCCGTGCGATCGCAGGTCTGAAGGCCTGCGCCACAGGGTCTCACCCGGAAACCACCCTCCTCTCGCCACGTCTCGCGCGAATCAATACGTGCTGCGCGACGTAGCACAAGAGAGGAACCACCGCACGGCGAGCGTCGACTCTCGGGCCGCCAGGCGGTTTTGGGACTACAGTAACGATCCGGCTCGAAATACCCGTTGGCAACAGCCAGTGAGAAGGAGAAACCATGGACGACCAGTTTCGCGTCGTTGACGTGAGCAAATTCAAGGTGCCCAAGATACCGTGGCGCACCGCCGCGGCGGGCGTGGCGGCCCTGTTCGTGCTGGTGGGACTGCTGGGCGCGGTCTACCAGATTGAACCCGAGGAAGTGGGCGTGGTCCTGCGATTCGGGAAATACGTTCGCACGACCGAGCCGGGGCTGCATTTCAAGGTCCCATTCGTCGAAGAGATGCGGCGGGTCCCGGTCCAGCGTCAGCTCAAGCAGGAATTCGGGTTCCGGACCACCGCGGCCGGCGTGCGCACCGAGTACGCCGGCCTGGACGGTCAACTCGGAGAAGAGTCGATCATGCTGACCGGCGACCTCAACGTCGCGGTGGTGGAATGGATCGTTCAGTATCGCGTGTCGGATCCCTACGAATACCTCTTCCGGGTTCGCAACCTCGAAGACACGTTCCGGGCGATGACCGAAGCGGTGATGCGCGAGACGGTCGGCGACCGGACCGTGACGGAAGTCGTGACCGTGGGGCGCCAGGAAGTCGAAGCGACCGTCAAGGCCCGGCTGCAGGCGATGACCGACCAGTACCAGATGGGGATCGCCATCGACCAGGTGGTGCTGCAAGACGTCAATCCACCGGACCCGGTGAAGCCGTCCTGGGACGAGGTCAGCCAGGCGCAGCAGCAGCGCGACCGCCTCATCAACGAGGCGCTCGCCGAGTACAACGCCGTCATTCCGCGTGCGCGCGGCGAAGCGGAGCAGACGATTCTGCAGGCCGAAGGCTACGCCCTCGACCGCGTGAACCGCGCCCAGGGCGAGGCCTCACGGTTCTCGGCGGTGGAAGCCGCCTACCGTCAGGCACCGACCGTCACCCGACAGAGGCTCTATTTGGAAACGATGCAACGAATTCTGCCGGCCGTCGGACGAAAGGTCTTCGTCGCCGAGGGTGCGACCGGCGTATTACCGCTACTCTCGCTTGACAGCGGAGCGCGAGCCGCGACGGCCGCGCTGACCGGCGGGACCCAGCAGACGGCAGGAGGTGGCCAGTGAACCGCAGTCAACCACTCGCGATCGTCCTCGGGCTGATCGTCCTCTTCCTTCTTGGCGGCTCGGTATACACAGTCAGCGAGATCGACCAGGCCATCATCACCCAGTTCGGCGAACCGGTGGGCAACCCGGTCACCGAGCCTGGACTGCACTTCAAGATCCCGTTCATCCAGACGGCGAACATGTTCGAGAGGCGGTTCCTGGAATGGGATGGATTCAGGAACCAGGTGCCTACTCGAGACCGACGTTTCATTTGGGTCGATACCTACGCGCGCTGGCGCATCACGGACCCGTTGCTGTTCTTCCAGAGACTGCGTGACGAACGGGGGGCACAGTCGCGCCTCGACGACATCCTGGACGGGGAGACGCGCAACGCCGTCGCCAGACACGACCTGATCGAGATCGTGCGCACCAGCAACCGAGAACCGCTCGACACCGCCACGATCGGTCTTGAGGAAGAGGAGGGGCTCGAACTGATCAACATTGGACGCGAGCAAATCACGCAGGAGATCCTCGCGGCGGCGGCCGAGGCGGTGGGTGATCTCGGCATCGAGCTGCTGGACCTGCAGTTCAAGCGGATCAACTACGTGGCCGAAGTGCAGCAAGACGTGTTCGCTCGCATGATCGCCGAACGGCAGCGAATCGCGTCCGAGTTCCGGTCCGAGGGACAAGGTGAGTCGGCCCGTATCCAAGGTGAACGAGAGCGCGACTTGGCACAGATTCAGTCAGAGGCATTTCGCACCGCCGAGGAGCTGCGAGGCAGCGCCGATGCCGAAGCCACTTCGATCTACGCCGAGGCGTATGGCAGCGACGCGGCGTTCTATGCGTTTACGAAATCGCTGGAGACCTACGAAAAGACGATGGATTCCGACACGTTCTTCATCCTGGGGACCGACAGCGAACTGATGCGGTATCTGGAAGGACCGAGGTAGCCGTCCGGACGGGTGGGGTCGCGTACCGACCCCGCCCTCTCCGGGTTCGGGTTGCATCTAGCCTGCCAGAGGTCAGACCATACTGGCATGCTCGAACTTACTGTCGTTGTCGGGCTCGTCGTGCTGACCTCGGGCGCGTGCTCACTGTTCGAGGCGGTGCTGTACTCAGCCCCGCTGGCGGAAATTGACGCGCTCGAGCGGGCCGGTCGGCCCAGCGGCGCCATTCTCCGCCGGTTACGTTCCCACGTCGACCGACCCATCGCCGCCATCCTGTCCCTGAACACCGTGGCCAACACGGGCGGAGCGGCGCTGGCCGGCGCGATCGCCGCCCGTGTCCTGGGTTCGGTGTCGATTGGCTACTTCTCCGCCGCGTTCACCCTGGCGATCCTGCTCTTCTCGGAGATCATCCCCAAGACAACGGGTGTGATCTACGCGCGGCGCCTGGCGGGCCCCGTGGCCAGACCGATCGAAATGCTGGTCCTGATCTTCACGCCGGTGATCTGGCTCAGCCGTGGAGTGACGCGACTGGTTGCCTCCGGTCATCAGGCGGAACGGGTTTCGGACGAGGACCTGCTGCTGATGGTGCGGCAGGGCTTGCGGTCTGGCGACCTCAAACCGCATGAGGCCGACGTCATCAGCAACGTGTTGACCCTCGAAGCCAAGACCGCGTCCCAGGTCATGACCCCGCGGACGGTGATGTTTGCCCTCCCGACCAGCACCAGCCTGGCCGACGCGGCCGCCAACGGTCAGCTGCTCCAATACAGTCGCGTGCCGGTCTACGACGATGACCCCGATGATGTCGTGGGCATCATCCACCGCCGCGACATCTTGCAGGCCGCGGCCAAGGACGAGTTCGACACCACCCTCGATCAACTGATGCGCCCGGTGCACTTCGTGGTCGAGGGCGCCAAGCTGGACCAGCTCCTCCGCACCTTCCTCGAGCAACGCCAACACCTGATGGTGGTCACTGACGAGTTCGGCACCGTCAGCGGCATCGTCACGTTGGAGGATGTGCTGGAGGAGATTCTCGGCCGCGAAATCGTGGACGAGTTCGACCAGGTCACCGACCTCCGCGCCTTCGCCCGCCAGCAACGCGGCACCGGTCGCGACACCGCGTCGACCGACCCGGACTGAGCCGCGGGCCACGACCCTCCCCACCGTCCGATGCAGACACCGTCTTTCGTGGCGCAGGGCTTCATGAAGGTTCTCGTCGACGCGGTCCTCGGGGTCGGCGGCGATGAGGTCGTGCACTCCATTCTCGACATCATGTATGCGAAGGCGCCCTACACCGTGATTCAAAGAGCGGTCCACATTCATCCCACGGTCTCGGAGCTGATCCCGACGATGCTGGGGGATCTCAGACCACTGGAGGACGTGTGACGGGTCAAATCATGATGCGTTCGTAGAGGAACAGCAGCCCGACCGCCAGAACATACAACGTCGCGCTGAAGGCGACGTTACTCCGTCCAATCGCCCAGTTGTTCAGGCCGTAGCGGGTCCCGAGAATCAGATTGGTTCCAGACATGGGATTGACGGCGCAGCCCAGACCCCAACCCATGGCCAGGGCCAGCGCCAGGAAGGTCGGATCGGGACTCACCGTGTAGACCAGCGGCACCGCGACACTGACGACGACCACGGCGTGAATACAGATCAGCGACGTCACCACGAAGGCGAGCACCAACAGGCTCGCACTGACGGCGTCGAATTGGGTGAATGGCGTCCACCCCTCGGCCGCGGCGAACACCGCGACGAGCCCCGCCCCCAGCACGCCGGCACCGAGAAACAGCGCGAGTTCACCGCCCATCTCGGGTAAACGCGTGAACACATAGTCGGAGAACGACCGACGCACCCGAGGCGCCCCGCCCTGGGCGAGGAGAGCCACCACCACGACCACCGGGGTGAGCATCGTGATGAGCGTCAGGACCGAATAGCCAGTCGTCACGCCGTACCCCAACAACACGGTGGCCGCGAGCACCACCGGCAGCCACAGGTTCTCGAGATGAATTGGATACCCGCGAAAGTTGTCCAGGTCGTCGACGCGACCTGTCAGCGCGTACCAGGCCAGCAGAGCCATGGCGGTAAGCGACAGCGGAAACCCGAACACCATCAGCAGGCCGGGGCTCGAGCCCGGGGTATAGGCCAGCGCCAGGGCGACGCCACCGATGAACGGCGAATAGCACGCCACCGTGGTGAACGTCCGACTGAGAAGTTGCCCCTGACTCATCGTCAGGGGGGCGGCCCGGGCGAGCCGGTCGGCCATGATGACCACGGCCGAGATGTTGATCACGGCGCCGAACGCGTGCACGCCCACCATGCTACGCAGGTAGGTGCCCCGCCCGCGCGGCAGCTCCGGCTCGTCGTCCGTGACGGGTGGGTTCAACACTCGAAGCAACGTGATGGACGCCAGCATCGACAAGATGGGCTGGTTCTGTCCCAGCACACGCTCGAGGCTCAGCCCCGCCCCGTGGCTGACGCCCCAGAGCAGAGCCAGGATGCCGATCGAAGACAACGTCACAGCCTGGATGCGCTGCTGGCGGCCGAGACGCGGCCACAGCAGCGCCAACGCGCCCCACGCGCAGACGGGTGCCGCGACCGCCGGCACCACAGGCCACACAGTGCTGGCAATGGATGTCAGCAACATGCCGACAAGCAGCACCCCGGCCATCGTCCGCCACTCTCCGGAGGAGACGGCCGAGGTCGTCGCATCGATCAGTACACAAACCCCTTGAAGCTCACGCGGAAGAACAGGGAGTACAGAATCGGAACCACCCCGAGCGTCAGCAAGGTCGCGAACATCAGCAGCAGGATGATCAATCCGTCTCCACCGCGCGGTCGACGCGCTCCGGTCATAGTACCGGTAGAGCGGCTCAGAAGCCCGTGGATCTATTGGTCCATGGGTCTAGAATTAGACGGGGCTGCGCCCCGAACCCCTCGCGGGGCCCCCCTAGCCCCACTCCGGGCCCGCGGGGCGCGCATTGTCGCGCGCCGCACGCGTTTTTCCGCTCGGCGTCCCATCACGTGTGCCCCGGAGTGGACAATCGCCAACGGCAGGGGACAGCGACGGCGACCAGGAGGGCGCCGGGGCGAACAAAATAGCCGCTCTCGGCGGACCGAAACCGAACTGAGACCGCTCCATCGACAACGTCACGAGATGGAACACCCCTTGCATTACCTGGAAGCACCCGCGCCTGGGAAGAGGAGAGACCGGTGTCTATTCTGAAACGCTCGACATCGTGGGTGTGCCTCGTGGCCGCCCTCGTGCTGTTTGCGTGGCCGCACGAGGCCGACGCCCAACGACGACGCGCAGTCCGCCGGGCCCCTCGCGCACGGCCGGTCCTGCCGACGAGTGCCAGATATGGACCCGGCTACGGCTACCGGTCCTATCGGTATCGGCCCTATGTATACGGCTCCTACGGCTACGGGCCATATGGCTATGG
>JAPYUM010000018.1:17160-57338 GCA_029940535.1 Vicinamibacterales bacterium | reverse complement strand
GTGAGCCTCCCACGCAACGAGGAGGAACAATGACGGCAGCGTTCCGGGCGGCGCGCCGCCAGACACTCGCCGTGGCCGTCCTGACGAGGTAATTTCGGTTCCGGCCGCGGCCCAGACCCCGGACGACTCACGACCCGGGTTGAGCGTTGAAGAAATCGACAACGGATGGGTCGTGGCGCCGGACTTCCGTTTCACGGAGGTCGACGGCGACGCGACCGCGATGGCTGGCGCCTACGGCGGGTACCTCCTGGACCGACGTCTGCTGATCGGAGCCGGTGCCTACTGGCTGGAGAGCGACCTCACCGAGTTGAGCTATTTCGGTCCCCTCGTCGCATGGTCGACCAAGACGGGGGGACGGTTCGACCTGTCCGTGCGGGCGCTCGTCGGACTGGGCTCGGCGACGCGGTATGGGAACGTGGGTGCGTTTGTCGACCACGACGAACTCGGAGAGACCCACGACCGGTTCGACGCTGACCTCTCCGCGCTCTCGTTTCCCGGGCGGTTCGGCCGAGGGCCCGGACGAGGGTTTGGACGCGGCGGCAGGTTCGGGGGCTTCGGGGGCTACTACGACGAGTTCGCGGTCGCCGAACCCCATGTCAGCCTGCTCACGCGAGTCACCGATTGGTTTGGGGTCAACGTGGGTGTCGGATATCGAGCCACCGGCGACGACTTCAACCTCGGTGACAGCCTGAGCGGCGCCAGCTTCAGCCTCGGATTCAGATTCGGGCCTTCATAGGCGGAGGCGACGGGCCGGTGGTGCACGCCTGAGGACCCTGGTCGACCAGGGTCCCGGAGGATGATGTCGGCTCGACGGGGTGTCGAGGTGCGCCCACAGGGTGCTTGGACACGAGCGGCATCCCGGTGGCCGGGCACGAGGAGCAGCCACTCGACCTCCTCCATCAGGACCCGAATACGACGCGCGACGGCAGAGACTGCCGGCCCGACCGGGTAGGTGGTCCAAGGCCTGCGCACCCGCCTGATCCGGCTATACTGCGTCGACACCGATAACCTGCGAGGTATTTGATGACCGTACGACGCGCTACGTCTCTTCTCCTGCTGCTGGCCCTGACCGCCGTCGTCACCCCTGTCCAGACGGCCGAAGATCTGCCCCGAGCGGAACCTGACGCCGTGGGCCTGTCGGCCGAGCGACTTGCCCGGCTAACGGACGCGATGCAAGGCTATGTCGACGACGGCAAGCTGGCCGGCGGCGTGGTGCTGGTGGCCCGGCGGGGCCGCGTGGCGTATCTGAACGCGTTCGGGCAGCGGGATCTGGCCTCGGGCGCGGCGATGGGCGAGGACGCGATGTTCCGCATCGCGTCACAGACCAAGGCGATCGTCAGCACCGGCGTCATGCTGTTGCAGGAAGAAGGCAAGCTCCTGATCTCCGACCCGGTCGGTCGCTACCTGCCGGAGTTCGCATCGACCCAGGTCGCGGTCGCGCGGACGGACGGAGGCTACGACGTGGTCGACGCGCGCGGCCGCGTCACCATCCGCCAGCTGCTCACACACACTTCCGGCGTCAGTTATGGCAACGGACCGGCCAGCGACCTGTGGGAAGCGGCCGGCATTCAGGGTTGGTATTTCGCCGACCGCGACGAGCCGGTGGGTGACACCATCGCTCGGGTCGCGAGACTTCCGTTCGACGCCCACCCTGGCGAGCAGTGGATCTACGGGTACAACACCGACATTCTCGGGGCGTTGATCGAGGCAGTCAGCGGCCAACCGCTGGACGAATTCCTGGAGACCCGCGTGCTTGGTCCGTTGGGCATGGTCGACACGCATTTCTACCTGCCGCCCGCGAAACGAGACCGGCTCGCCACCGTGTACTCGGCCGTCGACGGCGGTCTTGAGCGCGCCCCCGAACCGGGACACATGGTGGGACAGGGCGCCTACGCGGACGGGCCCCGAAAGAGCTTCTCCGGCGGGGCCGGGTTGCTGTCGACCGCCACAGATTACGCGCGGTTCCTGCAGATGATGCTCAACGGCGGCGAGCTAGAGGGCACGCGGCTGCTGAGCCGGAAGACCGTGGAGTTGATGACCACCAACCACCTGACCGACCAGCCGTTCCGGGCGGGTCAGGGATTTGGGCTTGGGTTTTCGATCGTCGAGAACGTCGGCGCCCGCGGCCTCCCCGGTTCAAAGGGCGAATTCGGGTGGGGCGGCGCCTATCACTCGACCTACTGGGTCGACCCCACGGAGGAACTGGTGGTGGTCTACCTCACTCAACTGATTCCAGCCGGTGGGTTGGACGACCATGGTCGGCTCCGAGCTCTCATCTACCAGGCCATCACGGACTGAGCCCGGCTCGTGTTCTCGCTCTCTCGACTCGCCCGGCTCACACCACGTCGCCTGCTCCACTCGCTTGACGAGGCGGACGCGCTACGCGCCGAGGTCGATCGGCTGCGGCCGCGTGTGCGACAACTCGTGGCGGCGCACGAGACGACCGAGAAAACCACGGTACGGCTGCGGGACGCATTGGCCACATTTGACCCGATTCCAACCGCGGAACACGTCGCGGCCGCGGTTGCCGCGGCCCGCCTCGAGGAAGACCCGTTTCCACATCTCGTGATCGACTCGCTGTTGCCGCCAGAATCGTACGACCGTCTGGTGAAGACAATCCCCCCGGCGCTGTTCTTCGAGCACCTCGCGCGGAATCATCAGGAGCTCATGGTACCGTCGGACCTCGCGCCGTTGGTGAGTCGTGAAGTGTGGGCGGCGTTCTACTCGCGCGCTGTCAGCCAGGCCCTGGCCCCTGCGCTCGTCGCGGCATTCCAGCGGCCCCTGAACGCACTCGTCCATCGACACTGGCCGGCCTACGACTCGATGGCTGAAGCCGGGATCACGCTGGACGTGTTGATGTCGCGGATCCTCCGCCGGCAACCAGGCTATGTCATCAAGCCGCACCGCGACCCACGCTGGGCATTCCTGACCTGCCTCGTCTACCTGCCATCACGCAAGACCACGGAGCTGTTCGGCACCGAGTTATGCCGGGTGCACCGGGAACGAGAAGCGGACTCGCACGGCGCGCTCTGGATTAAAGATGCCGACGTCGAGGTCGTCAAGACGGTCGCCGGTCAGCCCAATACCGCGGTCGCGTTCGTCAACACCACCGGCGCGCACCAGGCCGCCGTCCCGAGTACGGTCGACCCCGACACCGTGCGTCATCTCTATCAATTGCAGCTTGGACCTCCCGGCGTCACGCAGCGTCGACTGCTGAAACAGATGCCAGCGGCAGACGCCGCCCGCTGGAGACGACAGGACAAGGACCCACAATAATGGCCACCGTCACGGCGTCACTGAAGAAAGGTACCGCGGTCGACATTCGCGCCCGACGGTTTCTCTGGCGCAGCGACGAGCCGCCGGCCGCGGGCGGGGCCGATTCTGGACCGACCCCGTACGAGTTCCTGCTCGGAAGTCTCGCGGCGTGCACGGCGATGACCCTTCGCCTCTACGCGACGCACAAGGACCTCCCGCTGAGCGGCGTCGACGTGGAACTCGAGTTCGATCGGGTTCATGCCGACGACTGTCTCGATTGCGACGAGGAGGCCAGTGGCGTGATCGAGCAGATCCACAGCACCGTCACGATTTATGGCGACCTGACGGCGGCGCAGCGCACCCGACTGGCGCAGGTCGCGAGCCGCTGTCCGGTCCACAAGACCCTGGATCGGGGCCTGGCGATCATCGACGCGGTGAGCTTTCCGGACGCCGAGGGATAGAACTGGCGGGCCTCCCGACGGCGGGTCTGAAGACCCGCGGCTACGAACGCCATGCCGATGGCGTTACCACTCTTCCAATTCGAACCGAAGGTCGCGCCGCGCGGCGGTTGATTGCAAATCAGTCATCGAGGCGGGATTCCCACAGGTCAGCAGCACACTACTTCCCGGGTCTACTCGGTCCCGCAGGTCGCTCACATTGACGTGGCGGGGCAATACCGGATGCACGAGTCGGGCGAGTGCCAGCTCGGCCGCCACCCGCGAGACGTCGCTCTTCGCGCTGGTCTGTTTGTCTTCCTCGGCGGTGGGCAGGCCATAGATGTGACGCACGACGTTGTTGGCGCGCCCCTGCCCGATCCGCGGGTCGATGGCGACGTCCTGCGACGGGCGGCTAATGGTGGGTACATACATGAAATCGAAACGTCCGGCCGCCTCGATCTCGAACAGCGTGTCCTGGTCGGCCAGCTCGAGCGCGGTCCGATTGGTGTGCACGAGCGTGTAGCGACGGCCGTCGCTACCGTCGCTCCGCGCCTTCAGTTCCTTCAACATCGAGACAAACGGCGCCACGCCGGTCCCGGTGCCGACCATGAGCACGCTCTGAGCGTCGTGAACCCGACCCGCAAGTGTGAAGTTCCCGGCGATGCGATCGTGATACGTCACGTCACAGCCGGTCTCCTGACCCATGCCAAAGAGAGCGTCGCTCAACCGACCTGAGAGGCCGTGCACCCCGTCTTCGAGCGCGATGAGAAACTCGAGCCACCCATGTTCCCGCGTGTCTGAGGGGGCGGAGGCGATCGAGTAGGAGTGCGTCACCGGTCCGACAGTCTGTCGGCCCCACGGGTCGTACTCCGGCTCGTAGATCGGCTTGCCGTCCTGCCCGACGCCGGTCTTTCGAGTCAGCTTGCAGTCGTCCCGTCGAAGGGCGATGTACTGCCCCGCCTCGTAGTCCGGGAACTGGCTGTCGCCCTCCGGCGCCAACCGGAAGCGCATGAGACCCGGGGTGATCAGTTCCTTGTGCACCACGGTGCCGATCTTACGTTCTGCCATCGCTCTCCTTGTCGAAGCAGCATGATGCCGGTCTCCGGCTCTTCCCGCAAGCTGACCCACCTCGAAATGTCCATTGACTGGCTATGGGAACGCCAGCCGGGGACGATGGTCGCCGTCATCCTCGGCCTGGTCTGTTTCGCCGCCACCTTGACTCCGGCTCGACGCGCGACGCGCATTGACCCGGTGGTGACGTTGCGCGCTGAGTAGCATCGCCCCCCTGTCGCGCGCAGGCCGTAAAAAAAGGCGGCGCCCCGATCGGTCGGGACACCGCCTCCACTTCTGCTGCTCCGCCTCGGCTACTGGGGCAACCGCAGGGCCACGAACGAGCCGGGGAACTGGGCACCGCGGCCACCGCGCCCGCCGCCCCCGCGCCCGCCGACGGGTGCGACGATGTACTGGACGCCGTCGTGCATATAGGTCATGACGGCGGTGTTGGTCGGCGCCGGAATCTGGACCGTCCCGATACGCTCACCGGTCGCCTTGTCGTGCGCATGCAAGACCGCCGCCCCTCCGCGGCCTTCTCCGTAGATGAGCAACGACTTGGTGGTGACCTGCGTCGGATGGGACGGCGACCCGGTGTTGCCGATATCGACCCCCTGCAGCGCCGCATGGTTCTTGATGCGTTCTGGTGTATCGCCGTTCGGAATCCACCAGAGCGTCTCGCCGGTGTTGAGGTCAATCGCCGTGATACGGGCGTAGGGCGGCTTGAACAACGGCAGCCCTTGGGGGCCACGCACGCCACCGGGGCCCGCGACCCACTCCATGACGGTCTTCCCGATCGGATTCGGGTCTTCGGCGTCAGCCGCGAGTCCTGGCGTCAACATCGGCGCCGAGCACGCCTTCGTTGAGGCCACATAGAGGATGCCGGTCTCTGGGTCGATCGAAGACCCACCCATGATGTTGGTTCCACCGTTCGACCCAGGGCAATGAATGGCCGCCCGCTTGCCAAGGTCGTTCCCCCGGTGCAGCGGCGGCGTGAAGAGCGGACCATACTCGTACTGTTCGAGAATCTCGGTCGCCTCGGCCCGCAGTTCCGGCGTGAAGTCGATCAGCTCGTCGATGCTGACGTTCTGCATCTCGTATGCGGCCGGCTTGGTCGGATGCGGCTGTGTCGGTGAGTACCACTCGCCGGGCACGTGCCCCTGGGGCGCCGGACGCTCCTCGATCGGCCAGACCGGCTCGCCCGTGGCCCGGTTGAGCACATAGGCGTACGACTGCTTGGTGGTTTGCACCAGCGCCGGAATCCGCTGGCCATCCACCGTGATGTCGACCAGGTTGGGCGCAGTCGGATTGTCATAGTTCCAGATGTCGTGATGCACCGTCTGGAAGTGCCACCGCCGCTCGCCGGTCCGGACGTCGAGCGCCAGGATGGTGGTGGCGAACAGATTGTCACCCGGGTGGAACCCACCCCAGAAGTCGTTGGTCGGGGGGTCGGTGGCGACATAGACCAGACCCAGTTCCGCGTCGGCCGACAGCGGCGCCCACGCGGACACGTTGCCGGTGTAGGACCACGCATCGCTTTCCCAGGTGTCGAACCCGAACTCACTCTCTGACTGCGGAATCACGTTGAACTTCCACAGGAAGTCGCCGGTCGTCGCGTCGTACCCCAACACGTGCCCGGGGACGTTCTCACGACGGGTCTGCTGGTAGCCCTGCTCGTGACTGTTACCGATGACGACCACACCGTTGGTCACGATCGGGGGCGACGAGTTGGTGATGTAGCCGACTTCTGCGGGTAGTCCATCCGTCGGGTGATACTCGTAGCCAAAATTGGCCAGCAGGTCGATGGTGCCGTTGTCACCGAAGTTCGGAATCGGGATACCGGTATCGGCGTCGAGCGCGTGCAGAAAAAACGCCGGCGACACGATGTAGATACGCCCCTCACCGTTCACCTCTTCATACGCGACACCCTTGCCGTAGCTCTTGCGCATCGAGTCTTCCCAGCGCTTGGTTGAGGGCTCGCGGAAGGTCCAGAGCGTCTCCCCGGTCGCCGGGTCGATGGCAACGACCGTGCGTCGCTCGCCCGCTACCGAATACAGCGTGCCATTGGCATAGATGGGGGTCGAGCGCATGATGTTGTACACATGCGGCCCGAAGTTGTCGCCCCGCCAGGCCCATGCCACTTCGAGATCTTCAAAGTTGTCGGCGTTGATCTGATCGAACGGCGCGTAGCGACTACTCGAGGCGTCGGCGCCCCAGTGGGTCCACCCACCGTCGTCTTGGGCGATAGCCGGCGCTGTGATCAGCATCACCAATGACGCCACCGTCGCCACCGTCAAACCGGTGTGATCGGAACTCTTCACGTAGTTTCTCCTTGCTTCGCGCGAACGGGGTCGCTCGCACAGACCGAAACGAAACCTTATCTTAACCATACGCGCCTCAGAGACCAACGTTTACAGTGATTATCGCCGGGACAGGGGCGGCGCCCCAGTGCACCCTCTGCCGATCCGGGGCCTTGCAGTCGATTCCATTCTGCGACGGCAGTCAGGCGACCTCTGGATCCCGGGATCCGGTCCAAGTACCGGCGACGGTTTGAAGATCAGCGACAACGGACGTGACGCCTAGGTGCGTGACCTTTCGGGGGAGCGCTCCAGGCATCAGGCGAGACAGGTGCCAACGCGGGGCCGGGGAGGGCATGTGCTGGTGCATGGGAGTCTACCGCCTTGTCGACGGATGCAGACTCCGTGCCGTGGCCAGAACCGCCAGACAGCGCCGGAAAGAGGGTGTGGCAGGTCGTCCAGCCCCGGGACTGCACACGTACTTACAAATCTGTAGACGGAATGGCGGAGGGCGCGCCGGCGGCGCGGCTATCGAGGAAACTGACGAAACCCTGGGCCACGCGGACCGCCACGGCCGCCCCGTCGACCGCGCGCGCCACGCATCCGCAGGATCTCGTTGTTGAAGATCTCCATCTGCTCGGGAGTCAGAATAGCGGCGATCTCGTCATTCATCTGGGTCTGTTCGGTCTCGAACAAACCACGCACCTGGTCGTTGATCTCGCGCATGCGCTCCCCGCGCGTCTCGAACACCGTGCGCAGCCCCTGTTCCTGGTCATCGGTGAGATCGATCTCGGTGACAATCCGGTCGAGCAGGCGACCGCTCGGTGGCCCGGAGGGCCGCCCGCCGCGCGGCCCTAGGCGGCCGAACTCTGGCCGCGGCGAGTCACCACTCAATGACATCCACGGTCTGAGGGCGACTCCCCCCGCCACACCCGAGACGAAGACGACCAGCACGAAGAGACCTGCCCACAGACGCATGCCCGGGCTATTCATCGTACGGCTCCTGATCGAACGCGGTCATTGGACGCCTCGACATCGTTCTCACTTGTCCGGATTGGCCGTCAACACCGCCTCCAACAGCGTCTCGTCGGCCACGTCGTCCTCCCAGAACAGCGCGAATGCCGGCAACGTCTCGTCGTCGTCTTTAACGACCCACTCGGCCACGAGGTCCGCAAACTCCATCGGTTCAGCGGCCTCGGTCGGGCCGTATCCAAGCGACGCCACCAAGACCAGGGCGGCAGCCACCGGCGCCAATCGAAACGTCCACGCGCGCCAGTTCAGCATGTCGAGCCACGCCGGAGCCGGTTCCACGGCGGCCATCACCCGACTCGCGAACCCCGGCGACACCTCGGCCGCGGGTCGAGACGACAGCGTGGCCGCGACTGCCTCCTGCGCTTGTAGTTCCTCGCGGCATGCCGCGCAGTGTTCCAGATGACCGGCCAGCCGATGCCGGTCATCACCCTCGAGCCGCCCCTCCAGCCGACGGAGTAGCAACGGTCCAACATCATCGCAAGACATGCGTACCTCCATCATCGACGCCTGACCGGGGTGTTCACCAGCGGGTGCAGCAACGTTCTCAGCTTGCGCCGGGCCCGAAAGATGCGCGATTCCACCGTGCCCATTGGCACCTCGGTCACCGCGGCGATCTCCTTGTAGTCAAGGCCCTCCACATCACGGAGGACGACGGCCACCCGTAATTCGTCAGGCAACGTCGCAAGCGCCCGATCGATCGCGTCGCGCGTCACGAGCGTCGACTCCGGGTCGGGCCCGTGCGACGGGACCTGCTCGGCCGTCAGCGCCCGAGCGTCGTCGTCGAGGCTCTGATCGGCCACCCGCTCCCGACGACCGCGCCGTTCCAGCGCCGTTCGCGCGGTATTGGTCGCAATCGTGTACAGCCAGGTCTTGAACGCGCTGTCACCCCGGAAACGGCCGAGCGAGCGATACGCCCGGATGAAGGTCTCCTGAGCGACGTCCTCCGCCTCGCCGGAATCTCGCACGATGGCCTGCACGTAGTTCACCACCCGATGCTGATACCGCCGGACCAGACTCTCGAACGCAACGAGACTCCCGGACTTCGCCTCGTCGACAAGCGCGCGATCCGGATCCACCTGGTGTCCCACTCGCGACTGCAACGGCTCGGCCTCACCTGCGAGAGCGGCCGAAGATCCGGCGGCGGCGACACTGAGTTGATTGACGCCGACGCCCAACGTCTGGCGTGTCAAGAATCGCAGTGTAGACCACCTCTCACAACCGTGTCTCGGCCGCGGACGACCCGCGTATCTGTCTAGACCAGGTGGGGGGACCGGTTATTCCCTCGCCACGCAAAAGAAAAGGCGCCGCCCCGGAGACCCTCCGCGACCGGCGCCCAGACAAACCGTCGCCCCAAGAACGCTACTCGGTTACCGTCACCTGCACCACCGCCGAGGTCCAGCAACACTGAAACCCACTCCCCCCGTCACCGGTCGAGTCCAGCACTTCGGCCCGCAGCCAGTACTCGCCAGCGGCCTCGAACGTTATTGTCGTTGTCGGATTGTGGTCGCCCGCATCTTCGAACTCCTGCTCCGGTTCGTCGAATTCCACGTCACCGGGCCCGCGCAACTTGTGCCAGCGGAGCACCTGGGGAGGACGGCGACGGAAGGGGTTCTCCCGGACGTTTCGATCCGGCGTGACGTCAGAGAGCCACACCGGTAACGCCACGGCGCTTCCGACGGGCGCCGTCATCGTGTGCGCGATCCCGACCGGGGGACCGCTAAACGGCGTGCCGGCCGCGGCGAATCTGATCGTCGGCGGCTCGTTGTTGTTGGACTGGTCCTTGAACGGTTCGACAAAGTAGGCCGCCCGAAGATGGAACGGAACCGTCACAGGTTGGTCGTTGCCGACCAACGTCCACGAGAGTTCGCCATCAAAATCTCTCGGCACTTCAATCGTGAGGACACCCCACGAGCGACCCGGTGGGAACGTGGTCGGCTGTCCCCGATCTTCAGGCCCCGGCGAAAAGTGGTTCTGCTCTCCGATCGGGATTTCCAACGTCTCCGACTGGTTCGAGTTGAAGAACCCGATGAGCACCGTCGCGGTGCCGTCGTCGTTCTCATACCACCCCTCGAACGCCGGATACACCGGAGCCCCGAAATCGCGTATGGCTTTCGGTATCTGCGCCGATGCCGACGCGGCCAGCAGCATGGTTGCCAGCACCCCGGCACTAGCCAACGCCAGCCTGGCCAAACGGAACCGCCGCATACCGCACCCTCCTTGTACGTGACGGAGCCGCTCCGGTGATGACGGAGCGGCTCCTGATGTCCCGATCAACTATCCGACCTCCTGGACGGGTGACTGCGAGATTATTCGCCGTCCTCGTCAGTCGTCGCGGTGCGCTCCGCACGCTCGGCCACCGCGGCCTGGAAGTCTTCATCGTCCATATACGTGACGTTGACCCAGGCGTGACCCATCTCGTCGACGGTGCGATCGCCGTAGCCCACCCACTGATCCGGGTCTGGGTTGGCGCGATTCGCCGACGTGTTGTCATACCAGGACTTGACGGCAATGACCGTGCCTTTCGGCAACAGGGGCGCCGCATCGTCATCGTAGACGTAGTTGTTGTGCCAGTTGAAGCTGAAGTTGCTCACCCGGCTGAGCACGCGGTTCGTGCCGTCCGGCAGGACCGCAGTTATCTGCATGCCCTTGCCACGAAGGTGCATATGGGGCTGGAAGTTCTCGATCCGTCCGTTCTGCTTCAACACGTGAAACCGCTCGGTCGCCGTGACCGTATTCGGCGGGATCGACAGGTTGTCGCTGCCACCCTCGAGCGAACTAAACGCCGAGAGCACCTGGCGATGTTTCGGCTCTTGCCCCTTCGGGTAGAAGTAGAGACCCAACTCGACCGTATCGGTGACTTCTTCGCCAGCCGACGAATAGTGGATATCCCACACGATGCTGGAACCGGCTTTGATCAGCTTGCCGCTACCTTCGCGCATGATCTCACCCTGCTTCCCGACGGCCCACTCCATCAGCAGCCCGGCGCCCACGTCAGACGCGGCGCCGAGGTCCTCATCTTCCTGCTGCAACCGGGCCAAGGCGTGGTGCGTGATCTTGCGGCCGGCCACCGTGGTGGGCCTGATCTCAATGGCGCGGATCCAGCGGTCCTCGGTCAGGCCGGTCGGCACTTCCGGCTTCCACCAATGGTCCTGTGTCAGCGCCAGCATGGTGTACGGCGTCGATTTGATGACCAGATCGGGTGGTCCGCCGTACAGGTCGGCAAAGTTCCACACGTCATCGTCAGCAAAGACCGCGGCCGGGGGCATGTCGGCGGGGTTGCCCTGCGGCGCGCCGCCGTCGACCCAACGAATGATCGTGTTTCGCTGCTCGCGACTCAGCGACCGGTCGTTCTGGAACGACTGGATACCGACCGACTGGTCGATGTGCCACGGCGGCATCTGCTGCGTCTCGACGCGGTTCTTGATGGACCGCGCCCAGGGCCGCGACTCAGAGTAGGTCTGCAAAGACATCGGTGCGATGTAGCCCGGGCGATGGCACGCTTCACACTTCTCGCGGAAGATCGGAGCCACATCTTTACTGTATGTCGGTGTCGCCTCTTGCGCGATCGCCGCGCCCGGTGCTACCAGCGCCGCGCTCAGTGTCATGACACCCAGGGTCAGACGCGTCTGCGTTGTGGCAATCCGTTCCATTCCGCTGTTCCTCCTCGAAATCGGCGTGTCGGGCCATGGTGGCTGGGACGCAGGGATTCGAACCCCGATTAGACGGACCAGAACCGCCTGTCCTACCATTGAACGACGTCCCAACGACAGTCGCACCATTGATTATATCGAAGGGTGAATGCGACGGGCAACGCCGGTGCCAACGGCGGCGAGCCAGCGGGCGGCGATCACATCGAATTGAGCTGGAACTTCTGGAGCGCGGTGATCTGCGCCAGGCCCTGGCGCGCCAACGACTCGGTGCGTGGGCTGGGCTTGAGCTCCAGGGCCTCGACCAGGTGCTGATAGGCGGCGGTCGGCTGCCCAAAGGCGCGAAGCTGGAGCAGGCCGGCGCCGACATGGGCGTCAGCGGCGCCCTCGCCGATCGGATAGTCGGCCAGGTGTCGTTGGAAGACGGCGAGGGCGGCGTGGATATGTCCCCTGGCTGCCATCCAGTTGCCGAGCAGCAGGGACTGGCGTTCGGTCATCGCGCGCGTCGTCTCCCGCGTTGACAATCCGACATACAGACGTGCGGCCGCCTCGAAGTCGCCATCTTCGATCAAGGCGGCCAGGCTACCCGGCGGCTCGTGGTGCGCACCAGGCGCCGGCTGCGTGCCGAAGTCGGTCGGTCGGGTCACGACAGCGCCGCGGTTGGCCACCCAGGCCACGACCACGCCACCAAGAAATCCGCCGATGTGAGCGCCATACGCGACCCCGCCGCCGGGCGTCCCCGCCGACGCCACCAGCGGCAGGATGTTGTCGACGACCACGTAGAAGCCCAGGACCCACCGAGCCGGCGCGTGGATCACGTTCATGAAGAACGGGAACAACATGACCCAGAGCCGCACCCGATTGCGCGGGAACCACACGAAGTAGAAGCCCAACACACCGGAGATCGCGCCCGAGGCGCCCAGCAGGGGAAGCGGGGAAGACCCGGCGATGAGCAGGTGAAAAAGCGTGGCGGCCACACCGGTGCCGAGATATGCGACCAGGTAGCGCACCCGACCCAGGCGGTGCTCGACGTTGTCGCCGTAGATCCACAGAAAGAGCATGTTGCCGGCGAGATGGAAGAAGCCGGCGTGCAGAAACATGGCGGTCAGAAGGTCGAGCGTCTGCGGTGCGACCGGCCGGAAACCCCACTGGAACACAAACAGGTCGTACTGGCTGAGTCCGCGCATGATCGCGTCGACCGCGCGGGGAGACAGCGGTCGCGACATCGCCTGCTGGAGGGCCATGAGGTACTCCACAACCACGGGGTCGCCCGGTTCGGGACCGACAAAGCTGAGCGGGAGCGTGACGAACAGGTAGGCGGCGCAGTTGACCGCGATCAACGCGTAGGTGACAACCGGAACGGAACTGGGATTGGGCTCGTCGCCGAGCGGCAGAATCATCTGGTGTGGGGCGGCAACGGGACCACGGGTCCCTGCCACGGCCCGTACACTTAGGATACATCCGCCGCGGGGGCACGGGGTGGCATCCGAGGTCCCGGTGGCCACCAGGCGAGTCCGTTCCGGATGCCCGTCCTGCGCGGTTTCTGCGTGGTGCACGGCCGGATCGCGAGAACCCGAACCGATACGTACTTCAGAGCAACGCATGTACTTCCGAGTGCCCAGTACCAACGGCGAGACGACCAGTGCGCTGGACAGAACCTTGATGTACTCCAAGTTTCTGTTCGTCACGTTGCGCCGCAAGGATGCACGCGCGCGGGCCACGCTTCGCAGAGCGGGGTCCTGTATTGCGCGCGGATTCTTCAACGACTTCCATGCCGACGAGGGTCCGAACCCATCGTCAAACGAAACGGTCCAGTTCCTCGTAGCGGCCACCCCGCGGCCGTGCAACGACGGCCTGTTGTCGGCCGAGTGCGTGGCGCACGTGACCACGAAGTATCGTCCGCGGTTGGGCGAGATTGAAGCGGAGCTCGAGCGCCGACTGGGCGACGCGGCCACCGTCCGGGCCATCGATGGGTCGATGAAAGCGCCCCGCTACACCAGCGCGGCATTGCACGAGTACGTAGACAAAGATGCCGCCGCGCGGCAGTCCGGCCGGTCCGCCGGGAACGTCATCATCATTCCGATGAGCAAGACGGCGGCCTGGTGGAACATGAGCATGCTGGAGCGGCACGTCTACTTCTATCCGCATATGGATCAGGAGCAGGGTGGTCCGGTGGCAGGCCACGCTCAGGCGGCGGAGGCCGGCATTCAGACGATCTACCGGCGGCTCTACCACAACCCGGACGGGTATCAGCGGGCGGACGAGTACGACTTCGTCACCTACTTCGAATGCGCCGACGAGCACCTGGCGACATTCGACATCGTGCGACAGGCCCTGCGAGACGAACGGCGTAATCCCGAATGGCGATTCGTCATCGAAGGCCCTGAATGGCGGGGCCGACGGGTTCTCCGCTGGTAACCAGCCTCCGTGTTCCCCCCACCCCGGACACGCCACACTCCGGCACTCGCCGCCTTGCGAAAGGTTAAAGGTCGAGTTGCGCGAGTCGACGCGCGATCTCATCGCGCGTCCTCCTAAATCTGACGAGTCGATCGGCCTCGGGCCCGGACCCGCCGGCCGGGTCCGGAAGCGCCCAGTGCAGCGCGGTCGCGTCGGCGAGGACGGCCGGGCAGACCTCGTCCGCGCAGAGCGTGACGACGGTGCCCACGCCGGCCGGTTCGATGGTATCCACATGCTTCGACCACTGACGTGAGATGTCGATGTCGAGCTCTGCCATGACCGCCACCGCAAGCGGGTTGACGACGCTGGGAACCGACCCGGCGCTTTGCACCAGGAGGCGGGGGCCAAAACGGGCCCGTGCCAACCCCTCCGCCATCTGGCTGCGAGCGGAGTTGGCGACGCACAGAAACAGCAGGCCGGATTGGGACGGCCGGGCGCCGGGCACGGTGGGTTCTGACACAAGGGAGATCTTGCCTGGGCGGTGTCACCTGGTCAACGCGACGGCCGGGCCGGTGTCTCCAACGGTTTCATCGAGCCGAGAGTGTGTCGAGCGTCATTCGAGGGAGAATGCACTATGCGTTCATGGTCTGCTGGACTTTTGTTGATCACCGTGCTCGGGTGCGCGTCGGACGAGGGCGCGGGCACGGCGGCGGCGCCCCCGCGTTCGAGCGAGCTGAACCCGATGATCGCGCTGCAGCGACGCGACCAGCCGGTATTCGGTCTCTACGCGCCACGGGCGCGGCGGCGCTCGGTTCCCGGTTCGGAGGACCCGGGGCCAGTCAAGACGGCACAACAACTGGCCGGCGAGACGACCGCCTACGAGCGAGGCGACTTCGTGTTCGTCGGAAGCATGGAAGGTGGCGTAGAGCGCGCATTGCCCGCGTTTGCGGAGTTCATGTCGGCGATGCGTGACGCCGGCAGTACGGCGGAAACCCATCCGCTCGTGGTGAAGATGCAGAAAATCTCCAACGACCCGGACTCCGTCGCCCACATCGGCCAGCAGTTGAACGCGGGGGTCAGCGCGATCGTGTTCGTCGGCGTGGAGTCGGTGGAGGAGTTGCGTCTCGGACTGGACGCGATGCGGTTCGGGTCGAACGGCGGGACGCGAAGTGACGACGTGGGATGGGCGCCCACCTACTGGAACCTGACCGAGGAAGAGTACCGCAAGAGAGCGGATCTCTGGCCGCTGAATCCAGACGGCGCACTCCTCAACCACACGATCATCGAAAGCCACGAAGGGCTCGCGCATGTGCGAGAGATTGCGGCCGTGCCCGGGATCGGGGTGCTGTGGCCCGGGGCCGGGACGTTGCGACGGCTGTTCAGCTCGACCGACGCGGAGGGGCGTCGGCAGGTGGACGCCGGGGCCTGGGAAGCGGCGATCCAGCAGGTCCTCTCGGCGTGCCAGGAATTCAACGTCGCGTGCGGCTATCCCGCCAACGCCGATGACATCGAGACGCGCCTGAGGCAGGGCTTCAGCGTCTTCGTGATGAACTGGGGCGAGAACGGGTTCGAGACGATCGAGAAAGGGCGGGCCGCCGCTGGACACTAGGCCCACGCGTCCGGCCCTCCAAGGCGAGTGCAGGCACTACCGCAGAGCAGGCACGGTCGCGACGGGCCCGCGCCGGCATCGACACGCTCGGCGATCTCTCCGTACTTGCGTCTCACCACATCGCTGATCTCGCGGTCTCTCATCATGGCCGGGCACCTCTCGAGAATGTTTGGTGCCGTTATTAGATTCGCCTATACGAATATATTAACCATCGTAGGCACTCGCATTACATCTGGACGGACTGTGGGTGCACTACCGGCTGGCCCGCCCACGCGACGCGGTCCTGCGAACGGTGCTCGAATCGACGATGCACTCACTCACCCATCTTCCGACGACCGCGCGGGACCGTCAGCGCCTGTGCTGCAATACCGGACGCGAGCTTCCCGCCGTGGACACCGCGCCGGGACTCCCGTGCTGCGAGTGCTGATGGCATGACTCATCACATCGCTCAGCTCAACATTGCCCGGATGCGGGCGCCGTTGGTCGACACGAATCGACGCCTGACGAAGGCCCGCCTGCTCGAGGGGGTCGACGCCGTGTGCGCGGTGGACCCTGATCTGGCTCGCATCGCCGAGCGATTCGGTCCACCGCCGTTGTGGGGACGCGCGCCTGGGTACGCGACGCTGGTGCAGATCATCCTGGAGCAGCAGGTGTCGCTGGCTTCGGCAAAAGCGACGTTTGTCCGGATGCGCAACGCGTTTGGCGAGGTCACGGCCGAGGGGATCGCGTCGCTGAGCGCCGCCGACATTCAGACGGCCGGTGTCACGAGACAGAAGGCCAGCTACTGTTTGGGACTGGCCCAGCTCATCCAGAGTGGTGGCCTCGATCTGCGGGCGCTGGGTCGGGCGGAAGACCGGGAGGTCCGGCGGCGGCTCATCGAAATCCGTGGCATCGGTGCCTGGACCGCCGACATCTACCTGCTGATGGCGCTCGGACGGCCGGACATCTGGCCGGACGGCGACCTGGCGCTAGCCACCGCAGCGCAACAGGTCAAACGACTCCGCCGGCGGCCTGATGACGCCCGGCTACGGGCACTCGCGGCTCGATGGGCACCCTGGCGAGCGGTGGCGGCCCGGCTGCTGTGGCACTACTACCTTTCCACACGGGACGGGCGCGAGCCCGTCACCTTCTGACCATCCGATGCCCGCAATACGTATCCGGCATGTGCTGATAACGGACGACCGAGGGGACGCCCTGGCGACCTATCTCGCGGCACGCCGGTCAGACCTCGACTGTCGGGTGCGAACCACGTCCACGCTCACCGAGTCGGACCCCCAGTGGGCCGACGCACTCGTCGGATTCACCACACCGATCGCGCTCGACCGGTCATCGATCCGCTGGGTGCACTCGACCGGGGCGGGCGTCGACGGGTTGCTGGGCCGGAAGCGCTGGCCGGACGAGGTCACGCTCACGCGCACCACCGGAGCCCTTGGCGCCCGAATGGCCGAGTATTGCGTCGGCCACGCCCTGGCGGTGTCGCAGCGCATACTCCCGTTTCACCGAGACCAACAGGCGGGTCGCTGGGCCCCGGTCGAGCCGGCTGGGGTACGGGGAACGACCGCCGTGATCATCGGGACGGGGTCGGTGGGGTCGGCGATCGCGACTCAGTTCAACGCGTTGGGATGCTCGAGCATCGGCGTGTCGAGGTCCGGCTTCCCCACGCCTCCGTTCGAGCATGTACACCCGGTGGAGCGGCTCGCCGACAGCGTCTCCGAGGCGCACTGGCTCGTCCTGGCGGCGCCACTGACTCGCGAGACCCGAGGGCTCGTCGGAGTCACCGTGCTCGCCCACTGTCGTGGCGCGGTGGTCATCAACGTCGCCCGAGGCGGGCTTCTTGATACCGCGGCACTCCTCGATGCGCTGAACGCCGGGACGGTCGCGGGGGCCGTGCTGGACGTGTTCGACACCGAGCCACTCCCGCCCGACTCGCCGCTCTGGTGCGCCCCGGGTGTCGTGATCACGCCCCACGTGGCCGGTGTCACACGCCTCGAGGAGGCGGGCGCCGCGTTCCTCGAGGCGCTGACCCATCTGGAGGCGGGTCGACGCCCCCCATCGGCGGTCGATCCCAAGCGGGGCTATTAAGAGTGCGTTGCAGGACTACGGCGCCACGGTGGGCGCCGTAGCGTCGGATCGCCAGACGACTCGGTCGCCAGAGGTCCAGGGTAGACCGTCAGGGACCAACCGTCACGTCGACTTGAGCCGTGGTCCAGCAACACTGCCTGGTGCTGCCTTCGCCCGCGGCAATCGTGGAGTCGTTACCAATCACCATCAGCCGATACTGACCCGGCTCGCTGAAAGTCACCGCGGTGCTCGTTTCACCGCCCGCGAGATCGTCGAACGAATGGGTCAACTCCGCGGCCGCGTCGATCCCGTCCGCCACGAAGGTCACCTCGCCCGGCCCGCGGTATTTCTTCCAGGTGACGCTCAGCGGCGGGCGACGCTGTCTGCGGCGCGGCGCATCGTCGTCGTCGCCATCGGCGGCTCGCGACTCGCCCCCCAACGCTTTGTCGGCGGCACTCGCCAGCAGCGTCAGCGGTCGCCCCACGGTGGCCGTGTAGCTGGCTGCCACATCGGGCGTTGGGCCAGTGAGGTCGTCGCCGTCGGGGCCAAGCGTAAGCAGGGGCGGCGTATTACCGTTGGCTGCGTCCAGGTACGGGTCGGCAAAATATTCCGGGTTCTGCCAGAACGCGATCTCCGACAACTGGTTGTTGACACGAATCGCCCAGGTCACCTTTCGCTCGGCCTCTGCCTCGGTCACCGTGATGGAGAAGACGCCAATGTGGCGGCCAGGCAGGAAGTGAGTCGGCTGACCCTTGTCTGGATCACCAGGCCCCATGTTGTTGTCCGCTCCAATCGGGATCTCCACCACCTCGTCATTGCGGTTGAAGTAGCCAAGCGACAGCGTCAGGGTGCCGTCCGCGTTTCTTGACCAGGACTCGTACGCGGGCCAGATGGCCTCGCCGGTCGCCCCGGTCGGCTCGAGCGGATGTGGCAACCGTGGAATCTGCGCCTGGGCGACGCCCACGATGAATAAACAGGCCGCTACTGCGGTTAGCGCGATGACGGAACGACGAAACGCATGCATAATCGCACTCCCAACTTGCCGGACGAATGTGAAAGGAACCGACGACACGACGTACGTTCGGTGAGGGACCGAACGACGAAGGACGCCACCCGCGATGCGGACGGCGCCCCTTTTCAGCACACGAGCGCTACTGCCCGTCTCCTTGCGTCGCGGCCTCGCGCTTCGCGACCTCGGACTCGTATTCCTCGTCCTCGAAGTAGGTCACGTTCACCCACGCGTGGCCCATCTCGTCGGCCGTGCGACTGCCACTGCCGACCCAGACGTTCGAGTCCGGGTTGGACCGATTCGTGGCCGTGTTGTCATACCAGGCCGTGATCTTGAGCAGTGTGCCTTTCGGCAGCAACGGCGCCGCCTCGTCGGTGTACACGTAGCTGTTGTGCCAGTTGAAATTGAAGTCGCCCACGTGGCTCAAGAGCTGGCGACGACCAGTCGGCAGAATCGCCTCCATCGACATCGCCGTACCACGCAGGTGCATGTGCGGCTGGAAGCTCTCGACCCGGCCGGCGCGCTGCAGCGGGAAGAAGCCCTCGGTCACCGAAGTGCCGTTGGCCGGAATGTCCATCTGGCCGGTGCCCATCAGGTGCAGCACCTGCCGGTACTTCGGCGGCGCGTCGTTCGGGTAGAGGTAGACGCCGAGCTGCACGTTGTCCGTGATCTCCTCACCGACGGCCGAGTAATGGATGTCCCACGCGATCTCAGAGTCCGGCATCATCAGCTTGCCGCTGTCCGGACGCATGACCTCGCCCTGCTTGCCGACCGCCCACTCCATGAAGGTGCCGGCGCCCCGGGACCGATCCGCGACGCCACCAACCGCGTTCGCCGAGTTGGCCGCGCGGATCTCATCGTCCGGCTCTTCCTGCACGAGCCGGGAAATCGCGTGGTGGGTGACCTTGCGACCCTGGACCGTCCCCGGCCGCGTCTCGATGGCGCGCGCCCAGCGCTGCTCGGTCAGCCCCGTCGGCACCGTCGGCCGCCACCAGGCATCAGTCGCCTCGGCCGCCACCGTGTAGGGGGTCGATTCGACGATCAGATCGGGCGGACCGCCGAACTGATCAGCGAAGTACCACTTGGACTCGTCCGGCCAGTCCACCGCAGCCGGCATGTCTTCGGGGTTGCCACCCGGGGCACCGCCGTCGACCCAGCGGACGACAAGGTCGAGCTCCTCAGCGGTCAAGGAACGGTCGTTCTTGAACTCGGTGATACCGACCGTGGGATCCACGTGCCAGGGTGGCATCTGCCGGCTGACCACACGGTCCTTGATCGACCGGGCCCACGGCCGTGACTCCTGGTAGGTGACCAGAGACATCGGCGCGATCGAGCCGGGCCGATGGCACGCTTCGCATTTCGCCTGGAAAATCGGCGCAATGTCCTTCGTAAAGGTCGGCACCTCGTCTTCGGCCGCAACGGCCGACATCGGCGCCAAGGCCGCGACGGCAAACGCGCAAAGCAGAACACCGAGGAACTTCCGTGTGGCGCTCGTCATACAGCAACTTCCTTTCACGCTGGACTGATCAGTAGAACCTCTGCGAACTACTACCGGATCCTACTGCAGAGACGCAAGGATCTCAAACCAAACAAACGCCGCACCCGACTATTGCGTTTGCCCCGCGGGACACGACCGGCGCGCCGAGCCCCAACACCTCCAGATTCCGGGGCGGGGTAACTAGTCTGCCACGCGCCGATGGGCCTGCAGCTGGTCCCACAGGGCGGCCCCAGCACGGTGGAGTCCGTGCCCCGTCGTGACGTCGGCCCCCAACTCCAGGTGCGTGTCCGATCCGGTGTCGAACGCCGGCCAGACCTGGAGATTGGGACGATTCGGATCGCCGGTGGCGGCGAATTGGAGCCAGTAGGCGCGTATCGCGTCCGACAGCTGGTGGTCGACCTCCGTGTACTGGCCGACCGGGCTCAAGCCGAGTGGCCGCTCACCCGGATCGTCCGTAGTGGTCAGGGTGCCGAAGACATACACCAGTTCGGCCGCATGATGGGCTCCCAGCGTCTCGCCCCAGGGCGTCGGCGGCTCGTGCGTGAAGTGATAGAGCCACACGGGCGACGACAGCGCCGCCTGGCTGCGCACATGCGCCCGAACCGGCCCCGCGAAATACATGTCGTGCACCAGGTGGTCTATCCCACGCTGCGCCCCCTCGTCCGACGTGACGTCGTAGTGCGCGAGCATCTCGTCCGCCTGTCCGGGGTAGACCGACTTGACATGTTCCGTGAAGTCCTCGGAGCCCGCGATCGGCAGCCCCTGGGTCATCAGCGACCCTTCGTTCCCGTTCATACCGACGATCAGCGGCACATCATGTTGACGACCGCTCGCGTAGAGCGCGAGGGGATCATCCGGGATGGTCCAGCCATCGACATTGGGCGCCCAGACATACCCAGACCGGAGGAACGGGCTGCCGGCGTCGGCGTCGGCCGCCGCGAGCACCGCCTGCGCGTCGGCAGCGCGGAGCACGCTCAACGCGTCGGCGGTATCTGCCTCAGCATGCAGCGCCGCGGCGACACTGAGACCTTGGGCCTCGGCCGAATCGAACCCGGTGGCCTCACCCCGAAGGGGGCGATCCCACCCGTGAACCCAGTTGCTCTCGGCGATCGCGCGATGGAACAGGCCGGCTGACTGCGGCATCACCATCACCGACATCACGGCCCCGGCGCCGGCCGACTCTCCAAAGATGGTCACCCGATCTGGATCGCCCCCAAACGAGGAGATGTTGTCGCGGACCCACCCAAGCCCCTCCACCATGTCCATCAACCCGTAGTTGCCCGAGGCGTCATGGGGCGATTCGGCCGATAGGGCCGGGTGAGCGAGAAACCCGAACACATTCAGCCGGTAGTTGATGGTGACCACCACCGAGCCACCGGCCGCGAGTCTCGCACCATCGTAGATCTGGGTCGAGCCGGAGCCGCCCGTGTAGCCGCCGCCATGAATCCAATACAGCACTGGCAGTGGCTCGGATATGTGTCGCGGCGCCCAGACATTCAGAAACAGGCAGTCCTCGCTTTGCACAACATCCTGGCCACCACCCTGGACACAGATAGCGCCGGCCTCGCCCGCATCGCGCACGCCGTCCCAGGGGACAACCGCCTCCGGTGGACGCCATCTGAGGTCGCCCACGGGCGGCGCCGCGAACGGTATTCCCCGAAACGCCATGATCTCAGGATCGATCGTCGACACGGCGCCCCGCAGGTCGCCTCCGGTCACCCGTACCGGCACCTCAACCGACAGTTCGACCGACTCGGGCGCTTCGAGGGTCGGTGCTTCAGCCGGTGGCGGAGAACAGGCCGCGGAAAAAAGCACGGCTGAGCCCAACACGCGCCAAGCGATCGTGCGAATCCTACGAGTCATGAAGCCTCCCGGATTGCTGTGGCGTCGGTAGATTCCCGAGCGTAGCACGCGGCCGCGCCCCGCATGAGCGGTTTCCGGGCGAGGCGTTCGTCTGGCCAGGCGCAAGGAGGGAGCAGCCAGGCGGGCTGTGGCCCCGCTGAGCCAATGCCGCGACGTCCGCCCTTTACGAACGCCTCGCCCGGAAACCTAGCGGCGACAGACGGCGAGGAGTCCGATGACCGGTTGTCCGTACTCGTGGCGGACGACGGTCTCGTCGAGGCTGACGAGGGTCAGGTTGGCCGCCGAGACCACGCTCGACACGTAGTCAGGACGGTGGGTGAACCGACCCGAGTCCGAGAGCTGGTAGGCATCGCACTCGCCTCGCTCCAGCGAGAACGCCAGCACGCCGCCCGCCGTCAGACGTGGTCGGGCCGGTCGCACGACCTGTGTCAGATCGCCAAAGTAGATGAGCGTGTCGCAGGCGACGATCACATCGAATCGCTCCGACGCGGTGTCAAGCCAGGCCGTGATCTCGGCGGTGTCGAGACGGTCATAGACGCCTCTCGCCCGCGCCTTGGCGATCATCGGCTCGGACAGGTCGAGGCCGGTCAGATGGGTCGCCTGATCGCGCCACCGCGAGCCGTTCAACCCGGTGCCACATCCGAGGTCCAGCACGCTCAGACCGGTCCGAGTGCCCAGCGCCGACGTCGCGGCGCGATGGAGCCGTTCGGGCGCGCAGTAACCCAGCTCGCCGAGCATGTTCTCGTCGTAGAACCCAGCGAACCGACCATAGAGTTGTTCGATACACCGATTGGAGACACGTGACGGGGGAGCTTCGTCGCTCAGCGCGGTCATGAGATGGGCAACTTCCGCGTCATCCGGGCACTGCGAGAGGTAATGCTGGTAGGCGTTCCTCGCGTCGTCGCGACGACCAACGATGTGCGCCAGTTCGCCCAGACGCAGCGACACCGCAGGATCGTCCGGGGCCAGTCCGGACGCCCGTTGCTGGCACACGAAGGCGGCCAGAACGCGGTCGCGCTGTTGCAGCTCATCCGCCTGTGTCGCAAGCTCGGCCGGACCAGCCGCCGCCACTGACGGCACCCCATCCGGCATCGACTCGTAGACCAGTCTGTCGCACACCGCCGTCGCGAGCCAGTCGCGCCAGTGCGGCCAGTCGTCGCGGACGACAGTGGCGAGGTCGCGCTCCAGCGCCGCCAGGTCTCGCGTGCCGTCGCAGAGCTCGACAACGAGCGCGGCGGTGGGGTTCAGGCGATAGAGCCGATCGAGGTGGACGTCGTACGCGACATAGCCGTCGGCCGTGGTTGAGAGCAGCACCGATGGACTGAGGATGAGCATGCCGACTCGAGGATGGACCCGGGCCGCCGCGACGGCGGCCCGGGCAATCTCACTCCCTGCGACTACGCGTCGGGTGCGTCGCCGCCGCCCCCGCGCCGACCCTTGCCCCGGCCTTTACCTTTGCCACTGCCATCACCGGGGAACCCACCTTTTCCCTTGCCGCTCCCGTCACCGGGGAACCCGCCTTTGCCCTTGCCACCACGTCCGCCCTTGCCACCACGTCCGCCCTTGCCGCCACGTCCGCCTTTGCCACCGTCCCGCCCCCCGCCTTTGCCCTGCCTCTGACCCGGTTCCAGAGCGAGCAGCGTCGAACTCGGCAGCAACGCGAGCACGCCCGCCCCCATCAACAAGCGTCGCAGCGCCTGCCGCCGTCCAGTCGGGACGTCCTTCAGCAGAGCGTCGATCTTGTTTCGTACTTCCTTTGACATGCCACAACCTCCTCGGATCCGCCGCCTTCCGCGGCGGCCCAGAATGCGACTGGCTCGCAGGGGTGGAGACCACGCAGGGACGGTGTTTCTTCCCGTCCCGCCACGAATTTATCGGACGACCTCGTACCACTGCAGCACCCGGTAACCTACTAGGTCGCTGAAGAACGAGGAAGAGCGGTTTCCTGTCGAGGTGTTCGGCTGGCAAGGCGCGACGAGGGAGCAGCCAGGCGGGCTGTGACCAAGGAAGCAACGCCGTCCAGACGGGCACGTCGGCAGGAAACCGGGGTGAAGGGCACACAACGCGTGCCGTAGGCCGGGCGGGACGGATGCTTGGGAGCGCCGGACTTCGTGGTGCCGAGGCAGGTGAGCGTGCGCCTCTGGTACCGGTGCAGAAACCGAGTCGTTTGCTCGTTGGCGCCAGGTTGGTCGCCCCACCCGACAACGACGCGCTCTGCGTGCTCCATCAGTGCGTCGAGCCAGCGTTCGTTATC
Organism: Vicinamibacterales bacterium; assembly: GCA_029940535.1. Taxonomy (GTDB): domain Bacteria; phylum Acidobacteriota; class Vicinamibacteria; order Vicinamibacterales; family UBA8438; genus UBA8438. Next base: position 32,929 of record JAPYUM010000018.1, on the reverse strand, counting down.
CGGCCCGACGATATCGCAGTGCTGTTGTGACAGCCACAGATCACGAGGCGCGGTGGCCCTCCACGCGAAGAGGTTCCCAACCAGCACCGGTCCCAGCCCCCACCTCTTGGCGAATCGCTGACATTTCGTGAGGGTGTGATCGCTGGCAAGCGCGTCCGCCGTGGACGGGTTGAGCATCACGAACAGCACCGGCCGATCGGTCCGTCGCGCCGGGCGGTGCAACGCGTAGCGATAACGCCCGTCGTCGCTCAGGATGGCCCCGCTCTGGGCGAGGTGGTGCATCAACCGACTGGACGATCTCACAATCAGCCCGATCTCAACGGACCCAGCCCGCCCGCAGCGCGTCCCGGTCGACCTCTTCGCCCCGCAGGTAGACTCGGGCGATCTCTCTGGTGTTCCGGATATCGTCGAGCGGATTCGCGGCGAGCACCATAAAGTCGGCGAACTGCCCGGCCTCGATGCTGCCGACCCGGGTCAGACCGAACGCCCGGGCCGCACGCGTCGTGGCGGCGACAATCGCCTGGGATGGCGTCATGCCCAACTCGACGAACAGCTCAAGCTCGAGGTGGTCCGCGTAGCCAAAGAAATCTCCGACGGCACCGGCGTCGGTGCCCAGAATGATGTGGTCACCCAGGCGCGCGAAGTTGTCAGCGATCACCCGCGCCCGCTCCTCGGCCGCGGCAGTCCTGGTCTGCTCGGCGCCGGGGGTGTCCGCGGCCGCGTCCCTCAGCATCGAGACCACGTCGGCCGAGACCTGCTGCTGGAAGAAGGGATCGTCGAACACGGGACGCCGGTAGGGCTCCCGTTTCGTCACCATGCCCAGCGTCGGGACGATGAACGCGTTGCGCGCGGCGACGAGCGCCAGATACTCGTCGTCGACCGCGCGGTCGTATGGCATGTGAATGAAGCGTCGGGCGCCGGCCGCGAGCAGCCGCTTGTGGTCTTCGAGCGTCGTCGCGTGCGCGATGACGCGAATGTCGTGCACCTGGGCTTCGTCGAGGACGGCCGCATAGATCTCCGGCTCCAACTTCACCCCGGCGCCGCGCCGCGTATCGCGAGCATCGACCCAGATCTTGAGAATCTGGACCTCGCGCGCAGCCAGCGCCCGGACGGCGTCACGGGCCTCGGTGGCGCTGCTCACCGAGTTCAGGCCCCACCAGCCGTCGTCGTCGGTGAAGCGCGGATTCGGTCCACCTCCCGGTGTCCCGACGCCCGGCGACAACAGATAGCGGGCGCCACCGACGTCGCCCAACTGTTGCGCCTGCCAGACCTCGTGCGCAATCGCCTCCCGGTCGCTGCCGGTCGAGATGATGGTGCCGACGCCGAAGTAGGCGTGACGATACAGATGATCGATCAGGTTCTCGCGGGTGAACTGTTCCGAGCCCCAGCCCGTATAGCGCTCCCATCCCAGATGGGCGTGGGTGTTCACGAGCGCCGGCATCACGGTCTGTCCCGTCAGGTCGATGACCGTCGCGGCAACCGGCACCTCGACGTCACCGGCACGGCCCACATCGAGAATCAGGTCGTCGCGTACGACGAGCGTGGCATCCTCGATGACGTCACCGTCGCCGACGATGACCCGTCCCCCGGTAAGCGCCCACACAGACTGGGGGCCAGATGACGGCGGGATGGGGGCGCCAGACTCCCCTCCGCAGCCAGTGTTGGCCACGACGAGCAGACCGGCAAGCCGGATGAACCAAACCTGTCGAGCCGGAGCGGTGCTTCGCACGCGTGCGTGTTCCTTCCTACCGGCCGGCGTCCTCGGCCCGCGCGCCGGCGAGCAAGTTGGTCATGCCGTAGTTCCCTTCATGACAGGCGTACTCGAACATCGGGCTGTCCGACCTGGTCATCGGAATCACGGCGGTCCATGGCGCCGAGAACGCCTCCGGGTCGTCAACGGTGAACTCATACAGCAACGTGTCACCGTCGGCGCGGGTGAAGCGCTCGGTCAGTTGCAGGCCCGCGCCGGCCCCCGTGAAGCCAGTCTCGCGGAGGAAGTTCGTCGTCTCGACGACCAGGGTCGCCCCCTCCCAGTGGCCGCGCGCGTCTCCCGTCACCAGCCGCAGGTCATCGGGCAGACGGGGCTGAGAGGCCAGTGGGACGATGCGGGCGTTGTGAACCATCTCGTTGAAGATCACCACCGTGTCCGGGGTCTGCAACAGTTGCACGTTGTTGTTGTAGGCGCTGGGCAGCATCGGGGGCCCCGAATTGAAGCCGAGAATACACCGCTCCCACAGCGGCCGGTCTTCCGGCCCGGCCGGCGTACCCCCCATGGCACCCGCCAGCGCGGCAAACCGAGACAACGCCTCCGGGTTACGAGGAATCTTGCCGTCCGGCGGGTCGACCACCAGCGAGGTGCGCCGGTCCTCGGTGAGCCGGTCACCGTAGTCCCACCAAAACTGGTTGTACGCGTTGGCGACGTCGCGCTGGGCGGAGATACCGTCCTCAGCACGTAGATCCTTGTTCTGCCGATTGAGCGAACGCTGCTCGTACTCGGCCGCCTCTTCGGCCGTCAGCACCTCCTTGCCCGCCAACTCATCCGGGCGCTCGAGCGGCGTGATCGTGCGGAAGTCCCAAATACCCTGCAGGTCCGGCGCCCCCCACGCGGTGCGAGGTCCCGACCCCGCCGGGGGAGCGGCGCTCTGGGCCAACGTCTCGACCGGCGTCAACACGACGACGACGAGCAGGAACGACGACGCTGCGAACGGTCGGTTAGACATATGGCTAAGTCTCCTTGCTGCAGGGGACGACGGAGGCGGGACAAGAAAGCGGCTCGAACTGGCTGACCGATGAATGGTCACATTCCGGATCAGTCCGAGTCAACGAGCCTCCCGGTCCCTGATCTGTCGAACGATGTCGCGCGACAGTTCGTTCGGGATCGGGATCGTGAGGTTGTACTGGGCGATCTTCCACCCTCCGTCCTCCATGACCAGTACCCCGCTGCCCCGGGTCTCGCCAAGCCCCGCGCTGTCGAGGCGCTCGTCGAACCACGCGGTCTGCCCATCTGGCGCCACGGAAATGTTCCGTTCGAGCATCTCGTAGGTCCAACCGGTCCCGGTGTCGAAGCGAGCCTTCGCGTATGCCATGAACTCTGGACGGCTCCAACGCTCGGTGGCGTCGGTGCCGAGGAAGACCGCCTCGCTCGCATAGAGGCTGAAGTAGCGATCGAAGTCAGCGTCGGATGCAACTTCGTGGAGAGCATCCAGGACCTCCGCAACCGCCTCTGTTCCGCCACGCGGTTGAGCGACAGCTGGCAGCGCAATCAGCACCGCCCCGAGCACCGTGGCGTGAAGCGAACGGGATACGTGCGTCATCCTTTGAGGTCCCTTGGCGACCTTGTGGTGATTTGACGGTCGAGACGGAGCGCCTGCCGCCCGCGTCATCCCAACGACGTATTGTAGCCCTGCCCTTGTTCGCGATCACCCGGTCTGGGTCTGGGTGAGTTGGCCGGCGCTCGTGGTCCGTACCATCGCAGGGACCAGCTGAGCGGCCACCGCGGGAGCCGTCCAGGAAGCCCACCAGGCGTCGGCTCGCTCCGTGTCCCACGGTGAGGACAGCGGCACCACACGGAGCGCGCCGGCCATCGCGGCGGCACTCTCGAAGCGTTCACCCGGTTTCTTCTCCAGGCATTTCATGACGATCGCCTCGAGGGCGGGAGGAATCGGGAGTTCGGTGCGGGCTGAGGGGGTTGTGGGCACCGTCTTGACGTGCTCCACGATCTGTTCGACACCGCTCTCGGTCTCGAAGACCATGGTCCCGGTGCACAGCCAATAGGCGACACAGCCCAGCGCATAGATGTCCGCGCGCCGATCCACGCCACCGCGGGCGACGATCATTTCCGGAGCCATGTAGGCTGGGGTACCGGCGGTGGTGCCCTCCGCGGTCAGCTTGCTCGACGGCGCCACGGGCTGGACCTCCTGGACGAGGCCAAAGTCGAGCAATTTGAGATGATCGCCGCTCGGTCCCAAACGGCAGAGGAACAGGTTCGCCGGCTTGATGTCCCGGTGGGTCAGACCATGTTCGTGGGCGTCTGCCAGCGAGTCGCAGGCCTGGAGCAACAAATGGACCACCCGCTCGGCCGGAAGCGGTCCGTACTGTTCGACCAGCGCTTGCAGATCCAGGCCAACCAGCAACTCCATCGCGTAGTAGAAGTGCCCGTCTCCAGTGACCCCGAAGTCGTAGACCTCGATGGTATGGGGAGAACGCAGGGCAGCGGTCGCCTTCGCCTCTCGCTCGAACCGTCGAAGCACGCGGCGGGTGGCATCGGTGTCGACACCGGCGAGTTTGTCCTCGCGGATGAGTTTGATCGCCGTCGGCCGGGCCAAGGTCTGATGTCGGCCCCTCCAGACTTCTCCCATCCCACCACTGCCGACCCGCTCTTCGAGGTCGTAGAAGGTGCGTTTACGTTGATCGAAGGCGTAGTTGAACAGGGTATAGATCACGAACGACGCGACGAGAGCGACGAGCCCGCTCGCGCTGAGGACGAGCCCGGTCTCGAACTACCGAACGCTGGCCGCCGCATCGAAGACGGGGCGTCCAGCGGGGTCGCTCGCCCGAATGAGCGTCAAGGTGAGGAACGTCGCCGCCTCGACGACCCGGATATGCGATAACCGCCACGTCGATCGTGCCTGGAGCAGTACCGCGATTGCGGCCATCACCGCGAGGACGCCGCTACGCGCCACCGTCTCTCCACCGCCGGTCGACGGGAGTTCACCCAGCGTGACCAACACGCCGGCCAACACCACGGCGGCGGAAAATCCGCCGAGGAGACGCTGCTCGAGCGCGGCCAAGCCATCGTCGCGGGCCTCCCGACCGGGAAGCAGACCGGTCTCCGGTCAGAGGTGCAGGAACGCCTCGCTGGGCGAGACTGCGTCCGTCGGCACTACGACTTCAGCCGTAACCGCCGCGTTCGCCTCCGCGTCCGTATCTGTGTCGTGCATGTCCTCAAGACCCCGTTGCCGAGCTTGGCCGCTTGGAGAGCAGAGGTCAAGAGCACCCGAGAGCTGTCACAATGAGTCGTGGCGAATCGTCCTCAAGGAAAGAAGGCATGACCATCAACCGCTGGCCACGCAGGGAGTTTGTCCGTCTCGCGGGCCTGGGCGGGCTGCTGCTGCCAAGCCGCTTGGTCCAGGCACAGCCCTCGACGGCGGACGCCCGCACCCGGTTCGGCCCCATACGCGGGCTCCGGGTCGGATCGGTCAACGTCTTCAAGGGTATTCCCTACGGCGCCGACACCGGCGGCGCCAACCGCTTCCTGCCGCCGCAGAACCCGGCGGCCTGGTCCGGGGTTAGAGACGCGTTCGAGTACGGCGCCGCGGCTCCGCAGAGCGATCCGGCCAGTGGCCGGCAGCAGGATGGTCGCGAGAGCGAGGACTGCCTCGTGCTGAACGTGTGGACTCGCGGCATCGCCGATGGCGGCAAGCGCCCGGTCATGTTCTGGTGTCATGGCGGGGGCTTCCGCACGCTGTCGGGGTCGTCGCCCCGCTACGACGGGACCAATCTCGCGCTGCGAGGCAATGTGGTCGTCGTCACGATCAACCACCGGCTCAACGTGATGGGGTTCACCCATTTCGGCGACATGGGTCACCCATCGTTCGCCAGCTCGGGCACCCTGGGCATGCAGGACATCGTGCACGCGCTGCGCTGGGTGCAGGACAACATCGAGGAGTTCGGCGGCGATCCCGACCGAGTCATGGTGTTCGGTGAATCCGGCGGCGGCCGCAAGGTCGCCACGCTGCTGGGTATGCCGGCGGCCACAGGACTGTTTCATGCGGCCATGATCGAGAGCGGCGCGACTCTGCGACTGCCTGAGCGCGAGCCGGCCACCGAGCTGGCGGTGCGACTGTTGGACGAGCTTGGTCTCAGCCGGACGACCCTGCCCAGCATTCAGCAGGTTCCGCTGCGTCGTCTGATGGCGGCCTATCACACGGTGTCCGCCATGCCTCTCGACGTGGGCGGCGGCACGTTCGCGCCGACCATGGATGGAGACGTGCTGCCTCACCACCCGTTTTGGCCCGTGGCGTCGCCGGTCAACCCGGACGTGCCGGTCATTGTCGGCGCCAACCGCACCGAGATGACTTTCTTTGGCGACGAGCCCGGCTTTGTGCTGAACGACGCGGGGATGCGAGCGCGGGTGCATGACTTGGTCGGCGAGCACCATGCCCGCGAGGTGGTCGACGTCTACCGCGAGGAAAATCCCGGCGCGTCACCATCGGAGATCTACTTTCTGGTGTACAGCGACTACCGGTATGTCATGGCCTCCATCACCATCGCCGAGCGCCGTGCCGCCCTCAACCCGGGCGCGACCTATCTCTATTACCTCACCTGGGAAACCGACCAGACCGGACGCGGTATGCTGAGTCCACATACCTTGGACATCCCGTTCATCTTTGACAATGTGCGTACGCATCCTCTCACGCAGGGCGCCGCCAGTGCCGTTGCCTTGGCCGACAAGATCAGCGACACCGTGGTCGGTTTCGCCCGAACCGGGAATCCGAACGTGGGCAAGCTGCCGGAGTGGCGACGTTACGACGCGGCAGAGCGGGCGACCATGGTCTGGAACGACCGTAGCCAAATTGTCAATGACCCCATCGCCGCCCAGCGCCGCATCATGCAGCCGATCGTGAATCTCTAAGGTTTTCCGACGAGGCGCCCGCGTGGACGGCGTTGCTTCCTCGGTCACATGCCGCCTGCATGCTCCCTCGTCGCGCCTTGCCACACAGACGCCTCGTCAGAAAACCCCCTCGAGCCATTTTCAGCAACCTGCTAGGGTTTCTGATCCGTCCGCCTGACGGCGTTGCTTCGAGTGTGTCGACCACCGGTGGAGTCTGCGACGTAGACTATCGCCCTAGTCGCCCGTTCCCGCCGGGATGGGGCGAAGACGGGGGAGGGCATTGCCGATGTTCACGGTTAAATCGCTCCGGGAGCTCTACTCCCACATGGAATGGGCAGATGCCAGGGTGTGGTCAGTCATTCTCGGGGCGGAGCGGGCCTCGAACGATGAGGTAGTCAAGAAGAAGCTCGTGCATATCCATTTGGTGCAGCGGGTCTTTCTGAACACGTGGACAAACCAGCCGTGGGAAGCTCCCAACTTCCAGGATATCCCGAATCTCGCCGCGGTGTGGCGATGGGCGAACCCCTATTACGCCGAGGTGAAGAAGTTCTTCGCCTCCGTTGACCACGCGGCGGTTGCCGGAGTCATTCGCGAAACAGATCGAGCGCAGTCTGGGCGCCGGCCGCATCTGCCCGAGCGTTGGCGACAGCGCGATGCAGGTGACGAGCCATTCCACCCACCATCGTGGACAGCTCAATACCCGGTTGCGCGAGCTTGGCGAAGAGCCTCCACAGTTTGATTACATCGCGTGGGTGTGGTTTGGCCGGCCAACAGCGGAGTGGAACGAACCCGTGGCGGACGACCCACGATGAGCCTGGCGACACTGGATTACAGCGGCATTGTCGCTACGACCTACGATCTCCTCGTCACCAATGACGCGATCGGTGACGCCGGCTACTTCCGCGACATCATCCGCGACCATGGCGAGCCCGCGCTGGAGATCGGGTGCGGCACCGGACGGCTGCTGCTCGACTGTGTCGCGGAGGGACTGGACGTGGAGGGAGTGGACTCATCGCCGGAGATGCTCCAGATCTGTCGACACAAGGCGGAGCAGCGCGGCCTGACGGCCGCAGTGCACGCTCAGGCCATGCAGCGCCTGGAGCTCCCCAGGCGGTTCCGCACTCTGTTTGTCCCCGCCGGCTCGTTCATGCTGCTCCTCGATCCAGCGGACGCCGAACGGGCCCTCGCGCGGTTCCATGCACATCTGGCCCCCGGCGGACAGGTGCTGGTCGCCCTGGAGCAGCCAGCCGACGCGGCGGAGCCCGGCCGCGCCCGTCGCGATGCGGGGTGGCGGCCCAGGCGACAAGCGGTGCGGCGGGAGGATGGCGCGACGATCGAATGCTGGGAACGCGTGCGCGACGATCCCGGCCGACAGATACGCGCCTCGGCAATTCGGTACACCGTCAGGCTCGGCGACCGGACCATCGAGCGGCCTGAGGCGGTCCAGACGACCCGCTGGTATTCGCCACACCAGTTCTGCCGGCTGCTCGAGCGGGCCGGCTTCGCGGAGACCGCCGCGCCGTCTGGATACACGGCCCGGCGAGCCGAACCAGGCGATGCCGCGTTCGTCTGCGTCGGCAGGGACCTGAGTGCCCAACCGGTCAGCCTCGTCAGACCATCTCGATCGCGAGCGGAGACGACCGCTCGCTGATCGGTAAGTGGAGCAAGCAGAGATGAATGGCGGTGAGGCAGGGATTCGAACCCTGGGAGGAGTTCCCCCCTCACCGGTTTAGCAAACCGGCGCCTTCAGCCACTCGGCCACCTCACCGCGACGAACTAGTGGGACCGTCGGACCGGCCCCGAGCCACCTACGATAACGCAGGGCCGACGTTCCCACAACACCGACCGCGGGCAGGCTGTTTCCTGTCGAGGCGTTCGTCCTCTTCAGACGGGGCTGCGCCCCGAACCCCACGCGGCCGTTCCGCGGGGACCCCGAGTGCCCCACGGCTCCCCGCTGAACCCTAGCGAATGACCCAGAGTTCCATCTGGGGACCGGACAGATACTCGGGCGCGGCATCGGACGTGATGCGGGTGTCTTCTTCACGCATGATCGTCACCGTCTGACCGTCCCATTCAGGCACGGCCGCGGTCACCGCGAACTCGAGCGACACCCAGTCGCCATCCTTGAGCGTGAGGCGAGGGTGGTCGCCATACCGCTCGGGCCAATCGTGAATGGCCCACATGCCGGCGTCGTGCACCCAGTAACCCTGCACGTGCGAGTACACGAGCAAGTCGATGCTGTCGGCCACGGCGGCGGCCTCCGCCAGCCGCTTGATCTCGGCCCCGGTGCGTCCGACCTGCATCGCTTCGAGGACCAGGGCGGCAGCGCGTGTGGATGCCTCGAACGCCCGCACCAGCCCATCGGGGGGCGCGGTCTCACCGTCTCTCAAGACGTAGGCCATCTTCTGCTGGTCGGCCACGATGCCGGAGGTCCGCACGCCGAAATCGACATGGAGCAGGTCGCCCGGCTCGATCACCGGGTCCGCCGCGTCATCCAGCGTGAGGCCACCCACGCGCTGGAGGTCGAGCGACGCCGGGAAGTTGAACTCGAACCCCTGGCGCTTCCACTCCGCGGTGATCCAATAGTGCACGTCCATCAATGTGGTGCGCCCCGGCGTGATCGCCTCGTTCGACAACGCGCGCCGCAAGATGGCGTAGGTGGCGGTGCTGGCCTCGCGCTGGACCGCGTCTTCGGCCGGCGTGTGAGTGGACGCGTAGTCGACCACGAGCGGTTCCGATGAAACGAGGCGATCCGTCAACGACGGCCCGAGCGTGTCGACCAGATAGTCCTTCAACTCGGCGGTCAACCCATCGGCCATGGTGATGGTGCGGGATTGATTGATGGCGATGCGACGTGGATCTCTCGCCGCGATGTACTCACGCAGGTGGGGCTGCAGCCCGTCTTCTCCGTACAGCACGGTGTTGTCGTAGAAGCGGCCCAGGTGACCGCTGAGATGGGTGCCGATGGCGGTGGTCTCCAGACCGCGGCTCGACCCGGCATCGTGGAACAGATACGCGTTGCGGTGGCCGTACCACCCGGTGACACCATAGCCGCCGAACAGTTCCAGCAGCGGGTCAGGCGTGTTCTCTCGGCTCAAGATGATCCACAGATCGATGCCGTGCACCCGCATCAGCGGCAGCAGATGCCGGCGCATCTTGTCGGCCTTCAGCGTCCACTCGCGCTCGGTGCGTTCGCGAACGAGTTCCGGCGTGATCTGGGCGAATACGGGACCGGTAGTCGCAGCCAGCAGACAGATGAGGCCCAGACGACAGGAGCGCCGCAAAGGTGTCATTGCCTGAGGATATCAGGGGCGTGCAATGGACACCGCAGGGTGCGGAAGGATCCCGAGGGGGCGGGTCTAAAGACCCGCGGCTACGAATGGCGATATGACGTCGTCGGGTGGCCGAGGCATCACGCCTCAGCGCGTAGTGCTATTCGTCGTAGGTAATTCGATAGATGGCGCCGGCGCCGTCGTCGGTGACGAGCAGCGAACCATCAGGCAGCACTTCGATATCGGTGGGACGACCCCAGGAGTTATTGTCGGACCCGAGCCAGCCTTCGGCGAAGACCGAGTAATCGGTGATCTGATTCCCGTCCAGCGTCGCGACCGTGATGCGATAGCCGGTGTGCCCCGCCTCAGGCGTGCGGTTCCAAGAACCGTGCTCGGCGATGAAAATTTGATTTCGGTAGCTCGCGGGAAACATCGAACCGGTATAGAAACGCATCCCCAGCGACGCCACGTGCGGCCCCAGGACCTGCGCGGGAGCTGCGAACTCGTCGCACCCGCGGCGCTCGCCGAATTCGGGGTCCGGAGTGTCGCCCTGGTGACAGAACGGGAAACCGAAGTGCATGCCCGGGTCGGGCGCGTAGTTGAGCGTGTCTCCCGGGCTCGTGTCGCCAAGCCGATCGCGGCCGTTGCTGGTGAACCAGAGCTCACCAGTTGCCGGATGCCAGTCGAAACCCACGGAGTTGCGTACGCCGTGGGCGAACACTTCCTGCCCGCTCCCATCCGGATTCATACGTGTAATGGTCCCGAACCGTTGATCCTCACCGGTCCGGTCGCAGATGTTGCATGGCGCCCCGACTGGGACGTAGAGCTTGCCGTCCGGCCCAAACCGGATGAACTTCCAGCCATGCGATCGCTCCGTCGGAAAGGCCTCGTCGACAACCACTGCCTCTGGCGGATTCTGGAGGCGACCTTCGATGTCGTCGTATCGCAGAATCCGATTCACCTCAGCCACATAGAGCGCACCGTCCCGGAACGCGACGCCATTGGGCATGTTGAGTCCACTGGCGAGCGTGATCACTTCGTCGGCTCGATAGTCCTGGTCGCGGTCGACCACGGCATACACACTCCCGGCCTGCCGGGTGCTAACGAACAGCGTGCCAGACGGCGACCGCGCCATCGACCGCGCGTTGGGCACATCCGGTGCGTAGACCTCGATCGAGAAGCCGGGGGGGAGCGTGACCCTATCGAGCGACGGGTTCTGAGCAAGGGCGACACTACCGGTGGCAACAACCAACCCGGCAGCAGCGGCGGCAAGGTTTCGCAGCACGGCAACCTCCATTGAGCACGCGCGCTCAATACCGAAACAAGTAAGAAATCTTTGTGAAGAACGCGCGGTTCGTGCGCTCGAAATCGGTCGTGAAATACAGCGGTTCATCGTCGTCATCGAAGATCAGGTCGCCCTGCTGATACCGATCGTCGTACCCGACGAAGAACACGGTTCCCGAGTTGACACGATACGTGAGCAGGAAGTTGGCCCCGAGGGTACCGCTGAACGTGTTGTGCTCCAGGATGTTACGGAGCAGCAACCGGTCGGTGAACTGATAGGTGGTCTGGGCCCGGAAGATCTTGACGTCGAACACCTCAGACTCGTCGAACGGGTCGATGAGACGGCTGGTGTTTATCTGGATCGAGCTCTGGAGCCGGGGATGCGGTCGCATAGACGTGAACAGCCGGCCGCTCGAGCCATTACCCAAGAAGGGTGTGCCGCTGAAACGCACCTGGTCGCCCCAGTTGTAGCTTCCGCCGAACGACAACAGACGGCTGGTATTGACATTCCCGCCCAGGGAATACCGGTTCTTGTCGAAGTTGATGCCGCCGAACCGCTCCATCTCCCGGCGAATGCTGCCGTTGAACGACAGGTTTTTCGCGAACGACATCCGCAGACTCATCCGGGCCTCTTCGTCCTCCAGCACGTCGTCGTAGTTCCAGTTGCGGCTGTAGCTGAATTGGGGTCCCCAGTTGATCAGCCAGCTCTCGGGCCACCAGCGATAGCCGGCGCTGGAGGAGATGCGACGGATGTCTCGCCGCCGAATAAAACCAACTTCGGTGTCGAAGTCAGGATCGATCTGATATGCCGACACGTTATAGCTCAGGTTTCGGCCGCTGTGTCGATACCCCCCATCGAACATCGAGCCGGTCGTGTCGAGACCGTCGACACCACGATTCTGCGTCGTGAGCGCGGCGAAGTCGATGGAGGCCGTGGGCGTGACCTGGAGGCGACTGTCGACGCCGGTCAGGCGGCTGTAGCTACCCAGAAACTCCCGGTCTGTGAAAACGGCGCCGATGTGCGACTGCGAGTACAGGTCATACCGGGCGCGAGCGATCACCGTGTTCGCACTCTGTCCAAAGCCGCGTTCGGACGGATCATCAAGCTTCCCGGCTGCCTCGTCGTTGGCGAAGAGCAGACCGAGGGTGGCCTTGCCGACCTTGCCAGTCACCTTGGCGCCATAGCGTGGGTCGACGATGGTCCGGGTGTGCACAAAGGTCACCGGACCCTGAACGTTGAAGATCTCCTGCCCCTCCAGGAAGAACGGGCGCAGCTCAGAGAAGAAGAGCGGGAACCGCTGGTTAACCTCGATCTGTGGCCGGTCCGATTCGATCTGCGAAAAGTCGGGATTGTAGGTCAAGTCGAGCGTCAGGTTCGGGGTCAATCCGTATTTGAAGTTGACACCGCCCTCGGGCTGTCGTTCCTCGGGAAACGCCCCCGTCGTTGTATCGAGATTGCCAACCTGAATAGCCGTGAACGTCGGCAAGATCTCGAGGTTTCGGCTGGTGGACAGGTTCCGTAGGCCGTCGAGCAACCCCATCTGGGGGAGGAATCCGGACACGTCACGAGACACCGGCGCCCAGACCACCGTTTCGTCCTTGCCGCGTATGGAGCGCGCGACCTGGAACCCCCACCGATGCGTGTCGTTGGACGGATACCGCAGACTCTTGAACGGAATCGCCAACTCCGCGGTCCATCCGTCGTCGACCAGCATGCCGCCCGATTCGAACAACGCGTCCCAGGACCGATCGCCACTTGGCACACCGCCCCCGCCGCTATAGCCACCGCCACGGAAACCGCCGCCGCGACTGCCGCCCATCAACGAGTCTCCTTGGACGCCGTAGCCGTTGAGGGTGAAGACGAACGCGCGCTGCTGGTCGAGAAATGTGTCGAAATAGATCGAGATCGTGTCGTCGCTGTATGACGCGCGGTCGCGGTCGACGCGGCTGGCTCGCACCATCCCGGGATTGGAATAGTGGGCGTGCATGCCCAGGTAGAGATGCGTGCTGTCGAAGGCCACGAACACTTCGGTGTCTTCGGTGGCCGGGGCCCCCTCGACCGGTGCCACCTGAACAAACTCGGTAAGGCGGGCAGCCGAACGCCAGATGGCATCGTCCAGCGTCCCATCGACGGTCGGCGGCTCGGCCGCAAAGCTGGCGTTGACACTGGGACGACCCGCGAGGACACCAGCGGAGACTGCCACCGCCACGGGGCCTCCGAGACCGCCGCCGTCGGCCCGGCCGGCGGGCTCGGCCCTGGGTATCACGAGGCCGCCCGGCACGGGGCTGCCCGGTCCACGCTCCGGCGCGCGCGGGGCCCGCGCGGCGCGGCCCGCTCCACCAACGGCCTCGCGCTCCCGAGCCGGCGCGTTGTCCAGACCCGGCCCTTCAGACGTCGGCAACGGACCGGCCTCCGTTCGGGCTCTCCGCTCCGGCCCGGTCGGGGTCACCGCGGACGTGCGCCCGCGCAGCAAACCCGCCACAATCTGATCCTGCAGATCGAAGACCTCGTCCATGGTCCCGTCGGCCGTCACCGAATCGGTGACTGACCCCGTCCCCGCGTCGAGCAGTCGCGCGGTAATACGCAGACGCTCTCCCACTCGCTGAAAACCACCGGTCACCACCCAGTTCGCCCCCACGCTACGGCCCAGTCGGGTGGCGGCAGCGGCATCCAGGGTCTCGCCGGTGCCTCCGGTCAGGGCTGATGCGACCTGGTCGCGCCCCACCACGGTGACTCCGGGCGATGCGGCCAGGTCTGCCGCCACGGTCTCGGCGAACCCGTCCCCGAGCCAGTCGTCCGCCTCGTCGCGCGAGATATTGATAAACGGAAGGACGGCGAACGTGCCGTCCGGCCGGTCCGTGGGTACGGAATCCTGGCCGGACACTCCAGCCGGCACCTCCTGCGCCGCCGGAACCTGACGCGCCAAGTGCGGCAGTTGGGTCGACGGCCGCTCGTGCACGGATGCCATCGGCCGCACGGGAGTCAGAAGCAAAACGGCGCACATGGCGAGTCGATGTGACATAGATATCAGTTCACGTTGATAGTCAGGCCAAAACGCAACGAAGCACCGAGCAGAACGCGCCGGACTGCCCGGCTCGCCGGAGGGGTCGCGGTGAGGCCCGCGCTTCCGGCAACGAGTGGGCGATGGCCGCTGTGGGCCGGTCACCACGCAATCTCTTGATTATACGCTGGCCGACCGCGCGACGTTTACGTGGTCAGTCGAGATGAGACATATCTGGTGGGCGCATGGCCCCATAGAGCGCGATATGACCTTCGACGATCCGGCGGCGGGCTTCTTCGTCCGGCTCGAGCGACCACACGCCCCGCTCGGAAGTCCCACCCAGTGCGATGCCGTCGGCGCGCGGCATCATGTGTAGGCCGAGACCGGGTTGCGGCGTGAGGCCACCCTGGGTCCGATAGTTGACCTCGGCTTGCGGCGCCAGAAACGTGAGCTGCCCTTTCGCCGGGGTCAGCTCGTCGTCGCCGAACAGCGTGCGCGCGCCCAGCCCGGTGCAGTTGACGATGACCGGCTCAGACAGTGCCAACAGGTCGCGCGGTTCGTCGAACGTTCTGATCGCGATGCGTCCTCCGAATCCCAGCACGTCCCGCACCATGGCCTCGAGATAGATGGACGGCTCGATGCGAAGTGAGAGCTGGCGTATGGCGTAGCGCAGCGGGAACGGGTGCTCACCGGGCTCGAGCACGTCGCGAGGGCCGCGCAGGGACGCGGGCAGCAAGGCCCCACCATCGTCATCCGGCCGGTCGGCTGGCCGTCGGTCGGTCGTGCTATAGGTGTCGAGCCACGACACCCCATATCGCCGACCGACCAGAAGCTGGAGCTCCCGGGACGAGTCATCGAACACCCGCCGGAACTGCCGGTCCCACACCGGCGTCCGCCGGGCGCGGTCGACGAGTCCTGAGGTGGGCGTGAACCCGGCGAGCGCCATGTTCGACGTGGTGTCGGGCGGAACGGTCTTGGTGTAGATCGTGACCTCGAACCCGCGACGCTGGAGCTGCCTCGCCGACGCCAACCCCACGATGCCGCAGCCGACGACCGCGGCCCGGCGACCCTCCTGCGTAAGCGCCAGCTCGGCCACTACCGCCCCGCAGCCCCACGATAGCGAGTGTCCGGCGCCGCCGTGGCCGTAGTTGTGGATGAGCAGCCGGTCGTCGAGCTTCGTCCCCTGCAGCATGAAACCGGCTGGCCGGAACGGTCGCAGCCCCACGGTGGTGCGAATCACCCGTTCCCATGACGCGTTCACCGTCGGCAGCGCCACTCGTGGGCGACGCGACGGCGACAGAGCCGACCGGGTTACACAGCCAGGCACACTCAGCCCAAAGGCAGCCAGTCCGCCGGTCTTGAGCAGCGTACGTCTGTCCATCTATGTCGCCTCCGTCCGCTCCGGTTTGCGCCATGATAGTCGCGTTTCCGTGTCAGCTCGAGGCGCCACCAGGCCGGACAACGAGGTTGGCGTGTCCACGTAGTCGCGTCGGCAACCGCGCAGCTTACCCGGGCGCGCGACAATGCGCGCCCCGCGGTCGCGGAGTGGGGCACTCGGGGTCCCCGCGAAGCGACCGCGTGGGGTGCGGGGCGCCGCC
>JAPYUM010000018.1:0-17060 GCA_029940535.1 Vicinamibacterales bacterium | reverse complement strand
GAGTGGGGCACTCGGGGTCCCCGCGAAGCGACCGCGTGGGGTGCGGGGCGCCGCCCCGTCTAATTACTTAGTACCGGAACAAATACGAAATCTTGGTGAAGAAGGCGCGGTTGGTACGAAGGAGATCCGTGGTCAGGAACCGATTGTTCGTGAGGAAAGCCTCGTTTCCGTTCGGGTCCACGATCAGATCGCCCTGCTGATAGCGGTCGTCATAGCCGATGAAAAACACGGTGCCGGAGTTCACCCGGTAGGTCAGCAACAGGTTCGCGCCAAACGTGCGGCTGAACGTGTTGTATTCCAAGATGTTGCGGAGCAACAGCCGGCTGGTGAACTGATAGGTCGTCAGGGCCCGGTAGATCTTGACGTCGAAGACCTCGGTATCCTCGAGCGGATTGGTGAGGCGGCTCGTACTGATGTTGATCTGGGACTGTAGCCGGGTGTGCGGACGCAGGGTCATGAAAATGCTGCCGTTGGACCCCGAGCCAAGAAACGGAGACGAGCCGAAGAACACTTGGTCGCCAAAGCTGAAGAACCCACCGACGGACACCGCGTTGAGCGTGTTGACGAACAAGTTGGTCGAGTAGCTCGTCTTGCCGAAGTTGATTCCGCCGAATCGCTCCATGTCTCGATTCACTCGCGTGCCGAACCGAATGTTCTTGGCGAACGAGAAATTCACGCCGGCGCTGCGCTGCTCGTCCTCGAGCACGTCTTCGAAGTCGTAATTCCGGCCGTAACTGGCCTCGGGTCCCCAGTTGATGAGCCAGCTCTCCGGCCACCAGCGATACCCAATCCGGCTGGTCACCGCCTTGATGTCACGCCGGCGGACAAAGCCGACGTCCGTGTTGAAATCGGGCGCAATCGTATACCCGGCGATGAAATAGTTCAGGTTGCGTCCCTGGCTGGTCATCCCCACATCGAACATGTTGCCGTAGGTGTCGTTCAGGCGCGATGTGTCCTCCCGGTCGACATCGCGGTTCTGAGTGGTGATGGCACGGAAGCCAATCGACGTGGTGTCACTGAGACGGAAGTTGCCGTCGACGCCGGCGAGCCGGCTATGCGTATCGGCAAACTCGCGATCGGTGACGATGGCGCCGAGGTGGGACTCGGAGTACAGGTCGTAGCGTAGCCGGCTGATCAACACGTTGGCGCTCTGGCCAAACCCCGGGTCATTGATGTCGTCGAGCTTGCCGGGCGCCTCGTCGTTGGCGACGAGCAGGCCGAGGGTGGTCTTGCCCACCTTCCCGGTCACCTTGCCGCCATAGCGCGGGTCAACAATGGTCCGGGTGTGCACGAAGTTCACCGGACCCGGCAGACTGAAAATCTCCTGCCCCTCGAGGAAAAACGGACGCAGCTCGGAAAAGAACAGCGGGAACCGCTGGTTTACCTCGATCTGCGGTCGATCGGACTCAATTTGCGAGAAGTCAGGGTTGAACGTCGCGTCCAACGTGAGGTTGGACGTGAGTCCGTATTTGAGGTTGAGACCGCCCTCCGGCTGCGAATCCCCAGGAAACGCGCCGGTCGTGGTGTCGAGACTCCCCACCTGTACCGCGGTGAGGGTGGGCAGGATCTCCAGGTTGCGACTGGTCGACAGACCGCTCATGCCTTCGAGCAGTCCCATCTGCGGCAGGAAACCGGAGACGTTGCGCGAAACCGGCGCCCAAACGACGGTCTCATCCTTGCCGCGGATCCCGCGGGCGATCTGAAAGCCCCACCGATGCGCCTGGTTGCCGACGGACGGATAGCGCAGGCTCTTGAACGGAATCGCCAGCTCGGCCGTCCAGCCATCTTCGACGAGCGTGCCGCCCGAGTCGAAGAGCGCGTCCCAGGACCGATCGCCGCGGGGCACTCCGCTGAAACCGCCGCGGCCGCCGCCACCGCCACCGCGACCGCCGCCACCGCGACCGCCACCGCCGCCACCGCCACCGCTTCCGCCCAGCAGCGAGTCGCCCTGCACGCCATACCCATTGATCGAAAAGACATAGGCACGTTGCTGGTCGAGGAACGTATCGAAATAGATCGAAATGGTATCGTCGCCGCGGCCGGCCTGGTCACGGTCGACCCGATTGGCTCGCACCATGCTGGGATCGCTGTAGTGCGCATGCAGCCCGAAATACAAGTTGTCGTCGTCGTAGGCGATGAAGACCTCGGTCTCCTCGCTGGCCGGGGCGCCTTCGACCGGGCTTTGCTGCACGAACTCGGTGAGCCGAGTGGCACTGCGCCAAATCGCGTCATCGAGCCGGCCGTCAATCCGTGGCTCGTCAGTGGCACGGCTAGCCGTGACACTGACTCGACCCGCCAGGATGCCGGCGGCCGCCGCCGCGTCCGGGGCCAGTGGATTCGCCCTGCCTCCGGGACGCGCCGTACCGGCTTCAGGGGCTGGCGCGGAGGCCACCTCGGCCCGATCGGCTGAACCGTCTGCGCCGCGGACGCGACCCGCGCGGGCCGTGTCATCCCCGGGCAGGATGATACCGCCGGAGACCCGGCCCGGTGCGGCGCGGCTGGCTCCACCTTCAGCGCCGGCGCCGACGCCGGCCGGCGCCGATCCCTCGCCGGCGGGCGGCATTCGAGGCCTGGCCGCCCGGGCCATGGCATTCGCGCCAAGGTCCGTGGCCAGCTCTCTGGCGATCTGATCTTGCAGGTCGAAAATCTCGTCCAGCGTGCCGTCCGCCTTCAACGTCCGAACGATACTGCCGTCCCCGGTGTCGACGAGACGCGCGGTGATACGAAGCTGGTCTCCGAGCCGCTGGTAGCCGCCGGCCACGACCCAGCGCGCACCCAGCTCCCGGCCCACCGCCATCACCGTGCTGTCATCGAGCGCACCTCGCGCCGCGGACGCGGTCTGGACCCGTTCACGGGAGATGACGACGAACGCGGTCTGCGACTCGAGGTCGGCGGTCACGGTCTCGGCGATGCCGTCGCCGATCCAATCGTCGGCCTCGCGTCCGGAAATGTTCGTGAACGGGATGACGGCGACCAGTTCCGGCGGAGCGCCGGCCGTTGACGCCGACTGCATCTGCGGACCAGCCGGCATCGTGGATGGCGGGACAAAGCCGGCCCCGGTCGCTGGTGCCGACAGGGCCAGTCCAACCACAAGAGACACGATGCCGGACCGGTATGTGCGCATGAAGAATGACTCCGACGAAGCGGTGACGCTGAAGTGGATCCATTGGTCGGATCCTTAGACGCCCGGCGCCGACCGGTTGTTTACGACGGCCGACGAACGCGACCGAGGATCTCCTGAGCCATTCGGGCGCCGCCGATGGCGGTCGTGCTGCCCGGTGCCACCAGATCGGCGGTGCGATGTCCCGCCGCCAGCGTCGCACCGATCGCCTGTTCCACCGCATCCGCCTCGGGACCGGCGTCAAGCGAGTGGCGCAGGAGCATGGCGGCCGACGCAATGGCGCCGATCGGATTGGCGATGTCCTGCCCAGCAATGGTCGGGGCCGAGCCGTGGACCGGCTCGAACAGACCGGCGCTCCCGCCGATGCTCGCCGAGGGCAGCAGGCCGAGCGAGCCGACCACCGCACCCGCTTCGTCCGAGAGGATGTCGCCGAACAGATTGCCGGACAACACCACATCGAAATCGAGCGGGTTGGTCGCCAACAGCAGCGCGCATGAGTCGACGTACTGATGCTTGAGCTGGACGTCGGGATACCGAGCCCCCACATCCGTCACGACCTCGCGCCAGAGCCGCGACGTCTCGAGCACGTTGGCCTTGTCGACCGAGGTGACGAGTCCACGCCTTCCAGCGGCAGCCTTGAAGGCCATCTCGGCAATGCGCTCAATCTCCGGTCGCGAGTAGCGCATGGTGTTGAAGGCCGACTGGCCGTCATCCGCCATGCCGCGCGGCTCGCCGTAGTAGATGCCCCCGGTGAGCTCGCGCACGATGAGCAGGTCGGCGCCGCTGACCCGCTCTGGTTTGAACGCGCCGCCGTCCTCAAGCCCGGGCCACACACGCGCCGGTCGCAGGTTCGCGAATACGCCGAGCGTCTGGCGCAGCTGCAACAGCGCCGTTTCAGGGCGTCCCGCGCTGGAGCCAGTATCGAACGTCGGGTCACCGACCGCACCGAGCAGGACGGCGTCGGCCCCCAGGCAGGCCTGACGTGTCGCGTCCGGCAGCGGCGGTTCGCCCGCGCGCAACGCCGCGCCGCCGACCGGATGCGAACTGATGGTGAAGGTGTGACCGAACCGGTCGGCCACGGCGCGCAGCACCTGTTCGGCTGCACTGGTCACTTCCGGGCCGATGCCGTCGCCCGGCAACACAACGATAGTCGAGTGCATGTCGAATGCTCAGGGGTTCTATGAACCACGGCCGTGGTTCGGCGTGGGATCAATCGTGACAATACGGCCGGGCTGCCTGTCCACCGACGCGCCGTCGGAGGCGGAAAGGCCACGTGGGACGCCGGCGCACCGGCGCTACGCGGCGCCGACCGATTCGGGCGCCCGCACGTCGGCGATGATCGTCGAGAGATCGGAGTCCTCAATCGTTTTCTGACGGTCAGCCAACTCAATCATCGCACGATACACACGGTCGAGCTCGAGGCGGCTGAGCTCGACGCCGAGCGCCGCGCACCGCTGCTTGAGCGCGTGCCGGCCCGAGTGTTTCCCCAGCACCAGCGTGGATTGGGCCACCCCGACATCGGCCGGCCGCATGATTTCGTAGGTGCGCCGATCTTTGATGAAGCCGTCCTGGTGAATGCCGGCTTCGTGCGCAAACGCGTTGCGGCCAACGATGGCTTTGTTCGCCTGCACCGGCTCATGGGTCAATTCTGACAACAGCTGGCTGGCGGCGAACAGCCCCGTGGCGTCGATTCCGGTCGTGTAGGGCACTCGATCCCCCCGCACCTGCGTCACCATGACGAGCTCTTCGAGCGAGGCGTTGCCGGCCCGCTCGCCCACCCCGTTGATCGTGCACTCGATCTGACGACACCCACCGCGAACCGACGCCAGGGAATTCGCCACCGCCAGGCCCAGGTCGTCGTGACAATGCGTGCTGAAGACGGCGTGGTCCGAGTTGGGCACGCGTTCGATGATGTTGACGAAGAACTCCTCGATCTCGTCCGGCGTGCAGTAACCGACCGTGTCGGGCAGATTCACCGTGGTCGCACCCTGAGCAATGGCCGTCTCGACGACCCGACACAGGAAGTCCGGATCCGTTCGCGTGGCGTCCTCGGCCGAGAACTCGACATCATCGGTGAAGGTGCGCGCGAGTGAGACGTTGTCGATGATGGCCTGCAGGCAGTCGTCGCGCGAAATCCGCAACTTGCGCTCCAGATGCAGGTCCGACGTGGCGATGAACGTATGGATCCGAGCCCGCTCGGCCGGCTTCAACGATTCGGCCGCGCAGGTGATGTCCGCGCGGTCGCATCGGGTCAACCCCGCAATCACCGGTCCTTTGATTTCGGTCGCGATCAGACGCACCGCTTCCGCGTCATCGGCGGACGCGATGGGAAAGCCGGCCTCGAGCACGTCAACTCCAAGCGACTGCAGTTGACGGGCGAGTCGCAGTTTCTCCGCGGTGTTCATGGAAAAGCCGGGGGCCTGTTCGCCGTCCCGCAGGGTGGTGTCGAAGATGATCAGCTTGTCCGCCACGATGCCCTCTCCTTGTCTAGGTGTGGACCGCGCCCTATCAACCTCTACTTCAGAGCCAACAATGTATAATGTCAAGATTATAATAGTTACAACTTAATAAATATTTATTATATATTCGCTCGCCATGGAATTGAACGAGCTCGAAGTGTTCCAGGCGGTGGCGGCCGAACACAGTTTTTCGCGCGCGGCGACGCGGCTGCATCGCACGCAGCCCGCCGTCAGTCAGGCGATCCGGCGGCTCGAACTCGGACTGGGCGAGCGGCTGTTCGACCGGTCGTCAAAAGGCGGCCGTCTCACGGAAGCGGGCACCATCCTGCTCGACTACGCGCAGCGACTGACCCGGTTGAAAAATGAAGCCGAAAACGCGGTACGCGAGCTGCAAGAGCTGAGACACGGCCGGGTGACGATCGGCGTCAACGAAGCGGCGGTGCACATTCTGTTGCCGATCGTGATGCAGTTCCGCGAGGCTCATCCGTCCGCCCAGGTCGAGATGCGACGGGTCCACTCGCGCCAGATTCCGAGCGAAGTGTTGAATCGGAGCCTGGACTTCGGCTTCGTCACGTTCGAACCGGCCGAACGCGGTTTGCTCTCGGTGCGATTGGGTGTCGACGAGTTGGTGATGCTGGCGCACCCGAAACACCCGCTGGCGGGGCGTCGACAGATCACCATGGAGGAATTCGGCCGGCAAACGGTGATCGCGCACAACGACTATTCCCCAAGACGCGAGCGAGTGCTGCGACTCTTTGAGGAACAACGCGCGCCAATCAATATTCAGATTTCCCTGGCCAGCCTAGACGGCATCAAACGGGCGGTCGAAATGGGCCTGGGGGTGGCGCTGCTGCCGCGCCGCTGTGCCCTCTCGGAAATTGCCCGTAAGCAACTTGTCGCGGTTCGGGTGCCGAAGTTACGGATGCCGCGCGACCTGCGCCTGGTGTATCGGCGAACCGGCGAGGCCTCGCACATCGCCGCCGCGTTCCTCGAAGCCGCCCGCGCCCACGCGGTGGCACCGTAGGGGGGCGCGGGCCTCTCGACCCCTCGGTTCGTCTCCAACGGTTCGCGGATCGAGAGGCCCGCTCCCACCGCCCGCTCCGTGTGACCGGCAACGCGAAGGGCGCGCGATAATGCGCGCCCCGCGGTCACGGAGTGGGGCACTCGGGATCCCCGCGGAGTGACCGCGTGGGGTCCGGGGCGCAGCCCCGTCTAAGTACTAGAAGCCGCGGATGTAGGGGACTCGGGAGGCGACGCCACGCACGACGTCGAAGTCGTCGAGCAGCAGGCCGGTGGCGTCCCAGGTGCCGGTAAGGAAGGCGTCGCGGACGTGATCCTCCACGTCGATGCCAACCGGCTGGCCGTCCACCGTCACGCTCCGCTCCGACAGCGACAACGCCAGCGGCGTGGCCGGCGTGTTCTCGACGAGATCCATCAGCCTCGCGATGTCGTCGGGCGACGCGGTGGCGCACGGCAGACCGATGGCGAGCGCGTTGCCCCGGAAGATCTCTGAAAACGACTCGCCGAGGCACGCGTCGATACCCCACCGCTTCAGTGCCTGAGGGGCATGTTCGCGGGACGAGCCGGAGCCGAAATTGTCGTTGGCGAGGATGATGCGCGCCTGCTGATAGGCCGGGTTGGAAAACGGGTGATGCGGCATGGCGGCGCGGTCATCCTCGAATACGTGGTCTCCGAGGCCATCGAACGTAATCGCCTTGAGAAACCGCGCCGGGATAATCCGGTCGGTGTCGATGTTGTCGCCGCGAAGCGGCAGCGCGGACCCTTCGATTCGATCTACGGCACGGTTAGACACGGTTGTCGTTCTCCATACGGCTGGCCTGAGGACCCGCGGCTACGACATCACTCTCTGCGCTGCACGATGTCGCGCACGTCGGCCACCTCGCCGGCGAGGGCGGCGGCGGCGACCATGGCCGGGCTCATCAAGAGCGTGCGACCCGTTGGACTCCCCTGCCGGCCCTTGAAATTGCGGTTGGATGATGAGGCGCACATCTGATTGCCTTCGAGCCGGTCAGGGTTCATCGCGAGGCACATCGAGCAGCCGGCGCCGCGCCATTCGAATCCCGCATCCCGGAACACCTGGTCGAGTCCCTCGCGCTCGGCCGCGGCGAGCACGGCCTGCGACCCCGGCACCACGAGCGCCTTCACGTGTGACGCCACCCGCTGCCCCTTGGCAATCCGGGCCGCTTCGCGCAGGTCCGAGAGCCGCGAGTTCGTGCAGGATCCGACAAAGGCCACGTCCACTTTGGTGCCCTTGATGGGCATACCGCCACTGAGCCCCATGAACTCGAGCGCCTCGGCCACGGCGCCGTTCGACCCGGCCGCGCCGGGCCCGGGGATGCGCTGGCTGACGCCGACGGACTGTTCCGGGTTGATCCCCCAGGTCACACGCGGCTCAATCTCGGTGGCGGCGATGTCCACGACGTCGTCGTACTCGGCGTCGGCGTCCGACGCGATCGACCGCCACCAGGAGACGGCTCGGTCAAAGGCATCTCCCTGCGGCGCGAACGGACGCCCCCGCAGATAGTCGAACGTGGTCTGGTCGGGGTTGACATAGCCGACCCGCGCCCCCCCCTCGATGGACATGTTGCAGATGGTCAGTCGCTCGTCGATGCTCATCTGGTCGACAGCGGTGCCCCCGTACTCGTAGGCGTGCCCCACCCCCCCCTGCACGCCGAGTCGGTGGATGATCTCCAGAATCACGTCCTTCGCGAACACGCCGTTGTCCAACGTGCCGTTCACCGCGATACGCCGTACTTTCAACGGATCGAATGCCAGCGATTGCGATGCGAGCACGTCACGCACCTGCGACGTGCCGATGCCAAACGCCACAGCCCCCAACGCGCCGTGGGTCGACGTATGGCTGTCGCCGCACGCGATCGTCATCCCGGGCTGGGTCAGACCCAGCTCTGGCCCGATGACGTGGACGATGCCTTGGCGATCGCTATCCAGGTTCCAGAGCGGGATGTCGTACTCGGCGCAGTTTCGCTCCAATGCCGACAACATCGCTTCGGCCAGCGTGTCTTGAAACGGCCGCACCTGGTCCAGGGTCGGAATGATGTGGTCTGTGGTGCCAAAGGTCCGGTCCGGAAACGCCACTCCGATGCCACGGGCCCGGAGCATGTCGAACGCCTGTGGTGTCGTGACCTCGTGAATCAGGTGCAACCCGATGAACAGCTGGGTCTGCCCCGTCGACAACGGACGAACTGTGTGCAGGTCCCAGACTTTCTGGAGCAGTGTCTTTCCCATGAACTCTCTAATCTACCGCAGATCGAAGACCGGGAGACCCGTTGGTCTCTGCGCCGGAGTCCTCGTCTGCGGCCCTGTGCCGTCCGCGACCAGGGTGTCCGATTCTCACTGGCTGCGGGTGGCCAGCTCGTGTTCGACCGTCGACAGCCACGGCTCAGCCGAACCGCGACATTCCCGGGCCACCCGAATGAGACGGATGTTGCGAGCGGTGGTCTCTGGCTCCCAGGTCTCGCGAATGAGACCGACAGCGGCTGCCAGCGCATCCATCGCTTCGGGCTCATGCGACGCCAGCACTTCCAATTCGACCACCGTAGCCCAATCCCAGTAGTCGGCGGACCCGCTCGCGAGTCGCCGGTCGACGGCATACCGCACCACGGGGAGCAAGGACGTCCGTCGAGGGTCGGGCGGCTCGCGCAATTCCATGAGGGTGACGGTGTTCACGCCAGGGTACGCATCACGCCAGTCGGTTTCGAACCCGGTCAGATACGCGTCGATCGCCTTGTCGAGCACCCCCCGCGCCAGAAGCGTATCGCCAGCGGCGACGGCGGCTTCCCAGCGGTCCTTGTAGACCCGCCCCAGCAGGCCGGAGGTCTCGCTACTCGCTCCGCGTTTCTCAAGCAGTTCGAGGAGCACTCGCTCGGCCCCCTCACCGTCGCCATTCCGGTTGAGCGCGAAGGCGAGCTGTTCGCGCACCATGGCCGTCGCGCCCAGCGGTGGCGACATGCGTTCAACCAACGCGACCATCTCGGGCCAGGCTCTCACCGCGCGATACGACAGAAACAGATCGATGACGACGCCCGCCTCGGTATCGGCGATCCGGG
The DNA here is from genome assembly GCA_029940535.1 of Vicinamibacterales bacterium. Classification (GTDB taxonomy): domain Bacteria; phylum Acidobacteriota; class Vicinamibacteria; order Vicinamibacterales; family UBA8438; genus UBA8438. Next base: position 7,392 of record JAPYUM010000018.1, on the reverse strand, counting down.
CCTGAGCGGCTTCCACCGCCCGGACCGCCTCGACGCCCTCGGCGCGGGCTGTCCGCAGCCTCTGCTTCGTCTCTTCTGAACATCTGACCTGGTCCCGGAACGCGTCGGTCTTGGTGTGGTCGACCGGGGCCGGGCGCAGCCCCTCGACAAGCTGAAACACGGGGCTGTCAATCGTCTTGCCGCGGGCTTCGCGCAGGCACCGGGTCAACGCGTCACGGATCGGACCAGCCTCTGACCACGAGCCGTCATTGCCGAGGTCATACATCAGCGTGCGCAAGTGATTGAGGTCGAACGGCAGCCGGGTCGTCTTCGACGCCGGTGTCACCGTGCTGTGTGGCCGGACCGCATGACGCACGCCCAGCTCGTAGAACACATTCGCGTTGGCCGTGGTCAGATCCGCGACGGCATAATCGCAGAACAGCAGCCGCTCATACATCGGCTTCTGGATGATGCCCCCGACCCTTTCCTCGTCGGCTCGGATCGGCGCCAAGTCGGCCGCGTCAATCGCCGGACGAATCACATCGCGATAGACCGCGTCGAAATCGATCGTCGCGCCGGAGCATCCTTCTTCTGGCCGAACGGCATGAGGACGAAACAGTAGGGTCTGGTCATGGACCAATACCGTTTGCGGAACGAGGTGGGTGTCGCTGGTCGGTGCCGAGGGCGACGCTACACGGCGGGTTCTGCGGGCTCTTCGGCCTCGATTTCTTTCAGCAACTCATCACGTGTCTTGTGCACCCGGCCGTAGCTGCCGGCGGAGACCACGTAGTACCAACTGGCGAACCGGGTGGAGAGCTCTTCGGCGCGTTGCCGGCCATCTTCTGTGCGGCGTTCCCACCGGGCGTGGAGGTCGGCGGCGGACTTGTTGGCGCGGTCAGCGTCGGTCCACTGCGGCTCCGCCTTGTTCTCGAAATCGCGGTTCCCGGGTTGCTCCGGCTCGGGGAGGGCGTCGGGGTCGAACTCGGCGGTAATGAGCACGTAGCGGTTCTCGCCGGTGCCAGTTTCTTCGTCGTCGCTGGTGTCGTCTCCGATCGCAATGGCGTTGCCGCTGCCGAAAAGAATCTCGCCAAAGCGGAGGGTGTAGAGCACGCCTTCGTCGGTCCGCACCAGCAACTCACCTTCGTTCGACAGCATCTCGCCGCTCTGGGTCGGATAGAAGCCACGCGACTGCATGGTCTGGAGGTCGGCGTTGGTGATGGTGCGCGCCTCGAACGCCTGGCGAAGGTTCCCGGTGAGGCCTTCAGGCTTGGGGCGGACGCCGTCGATTCTCAGACCCATGAGGCCGCCAACAAGCAGATTCATCTGCACGTAGTCGACCTCCATGCCGTCGGGAATGTCGTTGGCGGTCCAGGTGTCCTGCTCGACCCAGTCGACCGTGAACTGGCCACCCCGGCGCACCCCGCCACTGCGCTCGTCGATCTGATACTCGTTGAGCTCGACGCGTTTGACTTCGTCGCGCTGGACACCGAGCAGGTTCGTTTCGATCCAATCGCTGAACTGCGTCGAGAGGCCGATATCGGTCTGGGCCGCGTAGACGCGATTCTGGTCCGGCACGCGCACGAACCGGAAACCCGGTCGTCCCTCGACCGGGTTGCCGATGATGAGGTCGGCCAACACTTGCTCACTGGCCCCTTTGAACGTGACCCGCTGGCCCCGTCCGCGGAGCGTACTGACACTCTCGTCGAGCGGGTCGATGACCCCAAACGACTCGTGGTCGGTCACATTGTCGGAGCGAAAGTCGTCTTTGGTGATGGCAATGACCCCGGCCGCGGTGTTGGCCAGGCGCTCGGCCCCGTCGGCCGGATATTCGTGATGCGACGGAATCGTCCACAAGCCGTCACGGTTGGTCACCTCGAAAGTGGCAGCGGCCGCGGTATCTTCGTCGAACTCGACCACTTCGAGGGTGGTGGCGGTCTCCGGGTCGGTGAACTCGGCGAAGAAGGTCTCACCGACATCGAAGAATGCGTCTGGTGCCGCGCGCTGCGGTGTAGTCAACAACGCCAGGGCGACCAGGATGATCGCCGCACCACCGAATACCGAGGTTTTCTGTAGTTCGCTCATCGGGCTACTCTCTCAGCCGTCTCGCGGCGGCGGCGCCTTCGCGCTCGCGGCGTTGCCGGCGGACGAAGATCATGACGCCAAACGCGAGTACGGGGACGGGTGGCAGCAGGATGGCGAACGTCTTGATACGGCTTTGAATACCCCGGATCTGCGTTTCCATCCGTTCGAGGCTGGCGCGAATCTGGGTTTCCTTCTCCGTCTGGATGTTCGCCGAGAGCACCTGGAGACGCCGGTTCTCCACCTCTTGGAGGTTGCGCGCCATGATCTGCTTTGCCTGCGCGTCGATGTCGTCGCGGTTCTGCACCTCCGCCACGCGCTCGTTCAGCCGGTTCTGCGCATCGGTCAGCGCCTGCTCCGCGTCGGTCTCCGCCTGCTGTTCATCCAGCGTCCGCTGCTCGACAAACTCGGCGGTCTGCGCCTCGACCCGCTCCAGCGTGCGGTGACGGGCGCGGCGGCTGCGGAGCGCGATGAACGAGTTGTCCTCGATCAGGGCGTCCATCGCATTGAGGAAGAACGTCACGTTGTCGAAGTTCAGGTTGGCCGGCGCAGTCTCGCGAATCTGGAAGAACTGCTCGCTGATGAAGTCAAGATCAGCAATCACGACGAGATTCAGCGGGCCGTCGGTGACCCAGGGCGATGCGCCCTCCGCCGGTGGATCGGTCGGCGCGGCCGCGGGCTCCCCGGCCTTGCGGACACGCGCGGCTATGACGAAGGTCTCGTCGTCTTGTTCACGCGGAGGGCTGGGATTGATCTGGGGCCCAAAAAAGCTCTGCTGGACGAGCGTGAAGTATCCGCTGTGCCCAGACACGACACCGGTGTGCAGCAACGGCTCGAACTCGACGTCCGGGTCCTCGCCCGGTCCGAGGAATCCAGGGTAGAGGAACACCAGTTCCTGCAGGTCTTTGGCGATGTCCGCCTCCGGGTTGAACGTGTCGGGGTTCTCGTTTCCGCTCCCGAGAAACACCACCTCTGATGGCATGTACGACAGATCCGGATGCGGGTTGTAGCTGTCCCAGACGATCCGGGTTGGCTCCCAGTCAACACCCATGTCGGCGACCCACCGCCGGACATTGCCGCGTGGCCCAGGCCGTGGCTGGCCTGGGGGGTAGGTCATGGGATTGCCGTCGCCCACCCACTCCGTGGGGGCGAGTGTGGGGTTCACCGCCGGCAGTGGGTCCACCAGAATCATCGCCGGTTTGCCTTGCCGGATATAGGCGGCAACATTGGTCATCTGGTCGGTCTGCATCGATGACGGCAGGGCCACGATGAGCGCGTCGATGTCGGGCGGAATCGGGAACTCGGCGTTCACCTCGACCACTTCGTATTGCTTCTGCAGCTCGTTGACGACCGACCACCGCGGCATCTGCTGTTGGCTCGTCAGATTCTGACCGCCAAAGATCTTCACCATCGTGTCGACTACACCGACGCGCTTCCGCTCGGTGCCCGCGACGACCCGAATGGTCCGCATGATTTCGTATTCGGTCGGCAACCCTCGGTCGAAGAACGGAATCACCTGCTGCGCGGCCCCGGCGGTGAACGCCACCCCCAGAAACACTTCGTTGATCTCGGCCCGCCCGGCCGCGACGTCGCGCATAGCGCGCGGGCGGATGCCGAACTTCTCGCGCGCGTTGACCGCCGCATCGGTGAACGGCTCGGTGTCTTCGATCAGCACCTGGACCTTTCCCCCGCTCAGCGCATCGATCTCTTCGAGCATGCCGATGAGATTCGACCGCGCCTGCACGAACGGTTCGGGAACCGTGGGGCTGAGAAATGCCTGGATGAAGACCGGTCGGTCGTCCGGCAGCTCGGCCAGCAATTGTCGAGTCTCCGCGCTGACCGACGACAGCCGCTCACCGGTCACATCGAGGCGGAGCGGCGCGCGGTCGACCAGGGCATTGGCCGCCACCAGGGCCACCGCGATCGCCACGGCGCGGAGCGCGTGGTGCGACCACATCGGCAGCCCGTCCGCCTCGCGGGGCCAGTGGCGACGACTGGCGACCAGCGTGTTCAGATACAGAAAGAACCCGCCCACCGACGCGAAGGCCAGCAGACCGGACAGGGTCAGCACGCCTTTCGCGAAATCCCAGAACGGCGTGAAGACGCTGAGCAACTCCGCAGACCGACCGGCGTCGGCGCTGAACGACCCGACGACGGTATCCACAAAGATGACGGCACCGCAGAACACGGCGCCCAGGATGAACGCCACGGTCATATTGACGGTGAGAAGCGACGCCAGCATCCCGACCGGGATCAAGGCCGCGCCGACCAGCCAGAAGCCGACGTAGTTGCCGAACATCAGACCGAGGTCCGGGCTGCCAAGGAAGAACAGCACCAGCACGTGGCTGAGCGAGAGCACGAGCGACGCCGAGTAGATACCCAGAGTCGCGGCGTACTTGCCGAGGACCAGCTCGAGATCGGTAGCGGGCAGGGTGAACAACAACTCGTCCGTACCGAGCCGGCGCTCCTCGGACCACACGGACATGGTCAGGGCCGGGATGAACAGCAACAACAGGAACGGAAACACGCCGTTGAGTTGGTCGAGGTTGGCCAGGTTGTCGAGAAAAAAACGGTCCTGCCAGAAGGCGGCGGCCGCGCTCAGAAAGATGAACAACGTGATGAACACATAGCCGGACGCGCTGCTGAAATACAGCCGCAGATCGCGCTTGGCCAGCGCTCGTACGATTGCGAAATTGACCCTGCTCCCCATGATGTCGTATCTCGTCGGGTCAGACTGCCGGTGGTGGCGTCTCGCGGGACCCGACCGGCGCCTCTCGGGTTAATCGATAGAAGGGCTCCTCAAGTGAACCGTTCTCTTCAAGCTCCGTGCGCGGCCCGTCGAACAGGAGCCGACCGTTGTGAATCAGCATCACCCGGTCCGCGACGGCTTCGACCTCTTGCAGGATGTGCGTCGAGATGAGCAACGTCTTGGTACGACCCAGGCGCTGGATGTTGTCGCGGAACTGCTTGATCTGATTCGGATCAAGCCCGGCCGTCGGCTCGTCCATGATCAAGACCGCGGGGTCGTGCAGCAGCGCCTGCGACAATCCGACCCGTTGTTTGTAGCCCTTGGACAGCTTGCCGATCGGCTTCTCGAGCACCAGTTCCAGCGCGCAGATCTCGACCACGTCCTCGATCCGTCGTTTTAGGGTCGCCGCCGACATCTCACGCGCCTCGCCGAAGAACCGCAGCAGTTCGAGCGGGGTCATGTCGGGATAGAGCGGCCCGCTCTCGGGCAAGTAGCCGAGCCGTCTGGAGGCTTCGATACGATCGACGCGGACATCGAACCCCGCAATGGCCGCCTGACCGGCGCTGGGCGCCAGAAACCCCGTCAGCATCCGCATCAAGGTGGTCTTGCCGGCCCCGTTCGGGCCGAGAAACGCCACGATCTGCCCCTCGGGGATCGAGAACGAGGCGTCCTGGACCGCCACGAACGGTCCGTAGTACTTGCTGAGCCCGTGGGCTTCGATCATCGTGGCCGGCGGTGTCACTACCGCCGTGGCCGGACCGGACGGCGGTGCGCTCGGCTCGACAGGCGGTTCCGGCTGAACCTCAGGTTCCTGGTCCACGTTGTGTCCTTTGTTCCAGACGACCTTGTTGCCGCCTGCACGGCCCTACCTGCTGCCAACGCCTCGACGAAGGCGAGAGGGCTAGAGATCAGACGCACCAGAGGCACGGAAAGCCGGCGACCCCGAGGGGCCCGGCCTTCCCAACGCATCCAGGCTGAGGTGAGAGCCTCAAGCACAGAGAGCGCGGTCTCCGACGCGATGCACAGCGTCAGAGCATAGTCAATCGGCCGGACGTTCAGCAAGTCATCACGGGGACTCGCGTCCCGGTGCGTGGTACTATCCGGCCCCTTCCTCCGAGACGAGACCAGCGATGACACAAATTCTCTTCGTCGGCATGGGCGGATTTCTCGGGTCGATCGCGCGGTATCTCCTGGTGGGGCTGGTGCAGAGCCCGGCCACCGGCTCGTTCCCCTTCGGGACACTGGCGGTCAACGTGGCCGGCTGCGTGGTGATCGGGGGGCTTTCCGAGCTGCTCGATGCGCGGCCGTTTCTGACCGGCGATGGGCGGGCATTTCTGGTGATTGGCCTGCTGGGCGGATTCACCACCTTTTCCGCCTTCGGGAACGAGACCATCAACTTGCTTCGCCATGCCGGGCCGGCGCTTGCCTGCGCGAACGTGCTGGCCAATGTAGCGCTGGCCCTGGGCGGCGTCTGGGCGGGTCGTTCCGTGGCTCACCTGTTCGCCTGAATCACACGCTGAGATGGGCGACATCCCTGACCGCAGCGACGGCGGCACCGTCTTGACTGACCAGTTCGGACAGATCGACATCTACTTGTTCGACCAGTTGCTGCGACATCGCATCACGCCCGACATGATCGTTCTGGACGCCGGCTGCGGGAACGGACGAAACCTCGTGTATCTCCTCCAACAGGGGTGCCGGACGTATGGCGTCGACGCGTCGGTGCGCGCGGTGGCTGCCACCCGTGAGTTGGCGTCTCGACTCTCCCCAAATACACCACCAGATCGCTTTCGGACCGAGTCGCTCGACACCATGTCGTTCGAGGACGACTACTTCCACGCGGTGATCTGCTCGGCCGTGCTGCACTTCGCCGAAGGACCCGACCACTTCGATCGAATGGTGGACGAGTTGTGGCGAGTGCTGGCCCCGGGAGGGTTTCTGTTCACCCGTCTCGCCTCGTCGATCGGAATCGAAGACCGAGTCGTGCCGCTCGGGTCGGGACGCTATCGGCTGCCGGACGGCAGCGACCGGTATCTGGTCGATGAGGGGCAACTCCTGGACAAGACAGACAGTCTGGGTAGCCGCCTCGCGGACCCGCTGAAAACCACCAATGTGCAGGGACAACGGTGCATGACCACCTGGTGTCTGTGGAAACCCAATTAGGGTCCTACTCGCTGATTGTGGTCCTGATCGACGTCAGGCCTGTGGAGGGCCGGTCAGGCGCGCCGGGGCGGCGTGAGCGTGCACCTCGGTCCCACCGCCCGCTCCGGGGTCTGCCACTCACGCCAGCGAGGCTGCTATGCTCACCCATACGTATACGGAATGGGACTGGCCACTGAACATGACGCACCGTTGGCAACTCACTGTGGCCCTGGTCGCCGCGACCATCGTAGCCGTCAGCCTGGCGGCCCGGGGGGCGCAGGGCCAGACCCAGCCGGACACCGCCATGAATGACCTGGCTGAACGATACGTGAAGCTGGTGCTGGCGATGGGGCAGCACGACCCCGACTATGTCGATGCGTACTACGGCCCCGACGAGTGGCGCACGGAGGCGGAGCGCGCAGGGCTCAGCCTCGTCCAGATCG
>JAPYUM010000105.1 GCA_029940535.1 Vicinamibacterales bacterium | reverse complement strand
CTGTGGCGCTCCGCTGGGTCCGATAGTGGGCGTTGTGATAACCGGCACAGGGAGGACCCGAGCCACGGGGGCGCTCTAAACCGTCGGCTCTGTCAAGTCAAAGGCCGGAAGTCAACAGCACCGCCCGAGTTGTGCCCTTTGCCTCGCTCCGGCTGCCCGTCCGCTCGGATTACGCGAGCAGGCCGAAGATGCCGCCGGTGTGGATGAAGAGCGGGCGCGGACCAAATCGGTCCGGTTCGTGGAGCAACGCGCGGAACGCCTTGCCGGTGTAGACGGGGTCGAGAATCAACCCGCTGCGTCGGGCCACCGACTCGATGTCGAACATCTCCTCGGGCGTCGACAGGGCGTAGCCCCGGCCCTTGTATCCTTCGATCACCGTCACGTCGCCGGCCCGGACCCTCGGGAGGTCCGGCCAGCGGTCTGACGCTTTGGCACTGATGTCGTCGACGATGCTCTCGAAATAGCGGGCGTCATCGCACACGGCGACGCCATACACCGGGATGTCCAGGGTTCGGCGTCGGAGGCCGATGGCCAGTCCGGCCAGGGTGCCGCCGCTCCCCGTCGCGCACACGATCGCCGAGGGCGGTTCCTGCCACTGTGAAGCCATCTCGTCCACGGCGCGGATATATCCCCAGGTGCCGAGCGCGTTGCTCCCGCCCTCGGGGATGACATAGCCGTCCGGGCCAGCGGCCTCCGTCATGATCGTGGTGCGGTCGCGATACTGCGCAGGTGTGATGAAACGCACATCGGCTCCGACCAGCCGGTCGAGCCGCAGGTTGCCGGTGGGCGTGTCCGGAGCCGGCTCGGCGGTTCTGAGAAACAGCACACAGTCGAGGCCGAGCCTTGCCGCCGCGATGGCGGTGGCCCGGCAATGGTTGCTCTGGACCCCGCCGCAGGTCACCACCCGCCGGGCGCGTCCCGCCTGGGCCTCGGCGAGCAGATACTCGAGTTTGCGCACCTTGTTGCCAGTGAGCGAGGTGCCGGTCAGGTCGTCCCGCTTGACCGTTACCGTCCACCCCTCGCGAATACGCTCGACACGTTCGAGCGGGGTTGGCAGCCTGGCCAAGTCGAGCCGAGCCGGCTCGGTCTGCTGGTGACTCATGTCGCCTGATCCTACCCGCCCCCCCGTCCAAGTAATAGGAGGGTGTCAAAGCACAACGTGGAGCGGTTTCCTGGCGGATCGCCAGGAAACCTAAAACCGGAACAAGCGGGTGAACTTGACGACAAAGGCGCGGTTCTCAAGCATCGGAAAGCCGCGCATGTTGGTGAATTCTGTGTCGCGCTGGTCGTTGAAAACGACGAACAGTTCACTGCCGGGCTGATACTCCCAGCGTAGCCGGAGGTTGGTGCTGAGCGTGTTGCGGGTCGAGTTGTATTGCAGGAGTCCACCAAAGAACATCCGCGGTGTGAAGGTGTAAGTGACTCTGGTGGTGACCAATTTCGCGGTGAAGTCTCCCTGCGGGAGCTCGACGCGGTTGACCGAAACGCTGGGCTCGAACGAGAACTGCGGCGTGATCTCGATCCGACCACGCGTGTACCCGACGGTCGTGATATTTCCTCCAAAAAACTCACCGCGTTGCAACGAGAGCGTCCCGGCGATGCGTCGTTGGGCCCCCATCGCATACGAGACGAAGTAGTCCTGGAACTCGTATCCGCCGACCGGGATGGTCACATCCGGCGCGATATTGAACTCGTCGAAGAGGAATTCGTAACTCTTCTGGACGTCGGCTACGAATCGGTCGCTGTTCTCGAACTCGGTCTCGAAACTGCCTCTCGCGATCCGCGACTCGACCTGACCCGCGACGGTCTCGATGTAGTCGACGCTGCCGCCAAACTTGAACTGGCGGACGAGGTCCAGGGAGGCCGGTCGTGGGCTGTACTGGCTCTGGATAAACGTGCGTCTGAAGTCCGTGCGGCGCAGAAAACCGACCTCGGGGTTGAAGTTCTCGCCGACGAGCAGGTGGTCGACGCCCAAGGCGTAGAGGTCGCCGTTGTAGGTGAAGGCGGTTTGGTAGCTGTCGTTGTTCCGGTCAAAGGCACCGTCTTGGCTCGACGTTTCGGTTCGCGCGTAATAGCCGTTGAAGTTGACGTTGTCGTAGAACGCGAACGTGCCGTCGACACCAAAGGCCTGGTTCGACTCGTCGCCTTCGACCGAGACCGACCGATTCGTGAAGATGCCGCCGATGCTGCTGCGGCGAAGAATGTCACGCTTGACGCGAAGCACGGTGAAGTTGGTGCCGCGGACGCCCGAATCGGAAATGGCATCGCCCAGCACATCGTCGGTCTGGATGTTGAGGGCGCCGACGCTGAAATCACCGACCTTGCCGGTCAGCCGGCCGCCTCCGAGAATGGGCACGGTGTTGCCTGACTCCAGACCGATTCGACGGCTGAAGAAAATGGTCGGGGCGGAACCGCCTCCGAACCCGCCCGACCCGGGTCGGCCGCCGCCCCCCGGGGCGCCGCCGCCGCCGAACTGGGCACCACGGCCAAAATCGAAGGTGCCGCGCCCCTCCAGAAAGAACTCACGCTTTTCGGGGAAGAACAGACTGAATCGGGTCAGGTTGACCTGCTGTTCGTCGACTTCGACCTGCGCGAAGTCGGTGTTGTAGGTGAAGTCGGCGGTGAGGTTCTGGGTTAGGCCGTACTTGACGTCGAACCCGAAGTCACCGTCACCGTCGTTGCGAACCGCGGGGTCCGCGTTGAGGTCGGTCGCGCTCGATCCGATCGCATAGGGCTTGATCTCGAACGTCCGGTTCCCCTCCGGCACCTCAATGCCGGTCAGGGTGCCTGCGGCTGATATCCGGAACAGTCCCGGCCCTCCAGAAATCGGGACCGGGGTCAAATACGTGGACTCGTTCTTGTGGTAGATCCGGCGTCCGAGCTGGATGCCCCAGATCTGGGCCAGGCCGGGCCGATACCGCAGGGACTTGAACGGAATCTGCATTTCGGCCGTCCAGCCACCTTCGAACCGACCGGTGCGGACGTCCCAGATCGGGTTCCAGTCGCTGTTGGGGTTGCCCTCGTCGGTCAGCTGAAAATCGAAGATGCCCCCGATCGGGTTGACCTGGAAGGCATACCCGTTTCGACGATCGTAGAAGGTGTCGAGCGAGACGTTGAACGTTTCGTTGTTGATGAGCTGAAACGAGTCGCGCTGCATCTCGTTGGCGACCCACTCCGATTCCGGGGCGCGGTCCCAGAGCCGGGCCGAAATGTAGATGTTCTGGGTGTCGAAGAAGACCCACGCCTCGGTGCGTTCAGTGGTGGGCTCGCCCTCGTCGGGGAGTTGCTGAATGAACCCTTCTATGGGGGTGACGGTGGCGTAGACCCCCTCGTCCAGAACGCCGTCGATGCCGAGGGGGGTATCGAGCCGGACCGCCCGGATCGTGGCATCTCCGGATGCGTCTCGCGCGACGGTGGCGGGAGCGACCGGGGCCGGTGGCCCATCGATCAGGCGACCAGTGATGGCCGGGCCGCCACTAGCACCGGCGGCTGGTCGATCGGGTGCTGCGACCGACGGCGCCGCGCTGGACCTGGAGGCGGGCGCCGGACTCGGTCCGGAACCGGTGGCCGATGTCGTCCCAGATGTCTCCAGCGGGAAACCGGCGCGAAGGTCGGCCGATAATTCATCTTGCAGGCTGAAGAAGTCGTCCGCCTCGCCATCGACCCGCACGCTGTGGACTGCCGCGCCAGACTCAACCTCCACAATGCGGGCGGTGATGCGCAGGCTGCCTCCCAGCCTCTGGTACCTGCCGGTGACGACCCAGCGGGCGCCCGTGTTCCCCGCCGCATCGGTCGCGACGATCACCAACAATCCCGTGTCGGTGAGGTCGGCGGCCAGCGTCTCTGCGATACCAGACCCCATCCACTCGTCATCGGGCGAGCCGCTGATGTTCAAGAAACGCTCGACCGCCAGCGTCCCAGACGACGCGGTCGGCGCGGTCTGGGCGTGAATCGGCGTTCGCGCGCGACGGGCGCTGGGTGTGGGGAGGGGTGCGGTCCAGGCGACGGATGCGGTAAACAGCAGGATCAGGCCGGCGACGCCGACAACAGACGTACGCATAGGTACGCAGATGATACGTGCGATGGCGTCGTTCCGCTTCCACGATGCAGGACACTAGCGCCAGTCGGCCGCCACATCCGGGTCCAGGCGTCCACGCATCTCCAGACTCTTTTCACCGCTCCCCTCGTGGACCCGCCGGAACGCCACGATATCGGTCTCCGGATGCAGGATGGTCGGCGGGTACGCGGCAATGACGGCCAGGTCGTCGAACGGCACCGGTGCTCCGAATCGGGTCAGGGCGGTGACGTCGTCGGTCACCCACAGCGGTCTGGCCAGGGTCGGCTGAGGCTGTCGACAACAGGTGGGCGTGTTGGCCGGCACCGCGCTGAGGAAGAGCGGGGCGCTGGCGCCAGTGTCGACCGGGCGACGCATGGCGACATAGACGACCGCCGCCCTCATCCAGCCCGGCACCTCGTTGGCGCGGAGCGGACGCCCCGCCGCCGCGCTGGCGTACGACGCCCAGGCCACGCGCAAGAAAGGTGTGTAGACGACTCCGGCCGGGCGGCGCCCTGACCGGCCCCCCACCTGCGTCAATGGGTAGGTTGGCGGCTGGCCCTGTCGGCCCAACGTCAGCGCAGACTCGATCTCGCTCGATGTCAACGCCAGGTGGCTGCCAGTCAGCCCGGTCAGCACGCGAAGCGTGGGGATGCGTTCCGATGGACGCAACGCGGGTGGTTCGAAGAGGAGCACGACGATCATCAGCGCCGCGATCACGGGCGCCGTCGCGGTCAGGGAACGAAGCATCGGGAGCCTGGCTGAGGATCGTGGCGAACCGAGTATACCGGGCGGGTTACCATGTCAGTCGTCCCGCCCATGAGCAGCGCGGCCCAAGAAGTTGCATGGAGCAAGCGGAGCGACCACGATGCGAACAATTTCCGTCAGTCTGAGTGTAGCGTGCCTCGCCTTCGCGACCGTGAGTTCGGTGGTGCTGTTGGGCCAGCCCGCAGAGAACGACGGTCCCCGGTATGAGAACGGTACCCACCTCGTGCGTCCAGACGACTACCGGGAATGGACGTTCCTGAGTTCCGGTCTGGCGATGGCCTACAACGAGGACCAACCCGCTGGCGCCTCCACCGGGCCGCAGCTTTTTCAGAATGTCTTCGTGAACCCCTCGTCCCACCGAGCGTTCATGGAGACGGGGCGGTGGCCGGATGGCACCACCTTTGTCCTGGAGTTTCGTCGCGCCGCCACCGACGCCGAGATCAGTCGGACCGGGCGCTTCCAGACAGACCGGGTGATGCTCGAAGCCGAAGTGAAGGACGCCCGGTTTCCCGACGGCTGGGCGTTTTTCAATTTCGGACAGGACGACGCACTGGCCGAGGTGGCGGAGCCGCTGGCCGGCGCCCAGGTCGCCCGGTGTATTGAGTGTCACACGGAGCACACCGCGGTCGAGCGGACCTTTGTCCAGTTCTATCCGACCCTCCTGGAAGTGGCCCGACAAAAGGGCACCCTCAAGCCGGGCTTCTAGTACTTGGACGGGACGCAGCCCCGTCTGACGAGGCCCCGCACCGCGAGCCGCAGGCAAGTTCTACGGCAACACGTCGCGGCCGGCGAAGACCGCGGCGTCACCGAGCGCCTCTTCGATGCGCAGCACCTCGTTCCACTTGGCCATCCGCTCCGAACGCGAGAACGACCCAACCTTGAGCTGTCCCGCGCCCCATCCGATGGCGAGATGCGCGATGGTCACGTCTTCAGTCTCGCCCGATCGGGCGGAGACGATGGTCCCCCACCCGGCTCGGCGGGCGGCGTCGAAGGCGGCCCTGGTCTCGGTGATCGTGCCCGCCTGATTCGGCTTCACCAGCAGGGCGTTACAGGCCTGTTCCCTCGCCGCTTGTTCGACGCGTGTCGCATTGGTGACCAGGTAGTCGTCGCCGACGACCTGTACGCGGGGGCCGACGGCGGCGGTGAATTTCTGCATACCGACGGTGTCGTGTTCCGAGACGGGATCCTCGATCGACACTATCGGATACCGTCCGATCCAGCCGCACAGCAGTTCGCAGAGTTCGTCGCGATCCAACTCACGTGCCTCGAGCCCGAGGCGATAGCGCCCGGACACGTGGAACTCGGATGCCGCGATGTCGAGTGAGATGGCCACGTCGTCGCCCGGGGTCCGCCCGGCATCCTCGATGGCGCACAGAAGACACTCCAGCGCCTCCTCGTTCGTGTCGAAGACCGGCCAGTAGCCACCCTCGTCAGCCACACCCTGGAGGCGGCCGCGGTTCGCCAGCCTGACACCGGCGGCTCGGTACACGTCGGCGGTCCAGTCGAGCGCCTGCCCAAAGGTGGACGCCCCGATGGCCATGATCATGAAGTCCTGTACGTCGACCCGGCGTCCGGCGTGTGCTCCACCGCCAAAGATCTGGATCTCAGGGAGCGGGACGATGGGAGGTGCGCCGCCCAGCAAGTGGCGCCAGAGCGGCTTGCCGGCCAGGCCGGCGGCGGCATGCAGAGCGGCCATCGAGACGGCAATGAGGGCGTTGCCACCAAGGCGGCTCTTGTTCGCCGTCCCGTCGAGCTCGATGAGTACCTGGTCGAGTCTGGCCTGGTCGGTCACGGCGAGGCCGGCGAGCGCGGGGGAAATTTCTCGCGCGACGCCTCCAATGGCCTGTGCTACGTCCTGTCCATCGTGCGACCGACCCCCGTCGCGCAGATCGACCGCCTCGTCGCTGCCAGTCGACGCGCCGGCTGGCGCCATCGCGCGCCCTACGATGCCGTTCGGCAGGTGCACCTCCGCCTCTATCGTCGGACGGCCCCGAGAGTCCCAGACGCGTCGGGCGGTCACGCGCTCGATGGTCTCGTCGACGGCGGTCATTCACCGGCCTCCGCGAGCGCGTCCGTCCACGCCTGTCGCACAGATACCAGGGTGTCGGTGGGGCGGAGGAGCAGCGCCGTGGCCACCCGCCGGACCAGCCCGCGGTCCGTCTCTGTGGTGAGGTACTCCACCGGTGACTTCCCGTCGACGCGCGCCAGCAACAGACCCGGCAGCAGGTGAGCCGCCCGCCGCTCCACGGTGGCGGGCGCCTCCCAGGTCACACCGGCCACGTAGGCGTCGGCCAGCGCGTCGAACGACGCGAGAAACCCGGCTGTGGCCCCCGGTACCCACAGGCACTTCAGCAGCAGGTGATTGAGACAGAACGCGAGGTCGAACGCCGGGTCGCCATACCAAGCGCACTCCGCGTCCAGCAGTACCGGGCCGTCGGGGCCGACCAGTACATTCTTCGGGCTGGTGTCGCCATGCACCAGTGCGCGTTTGGTGGCGGCGGTGTGCGCCGCCATGTCTCCCAACCTCGAGGCCAGGTCAGGGTGGCGCCGGGCGGCGGCGAGTAGATACGGTTCGAGACGGATGGCGTGAAAGATGTGGTCGGTGGCGAACCGTTGCGCGACGTCCGGTCGGTCGGCCGTCGCCGCATGAATGGTGACCAGACGACGTCCGACAGCGGCGGCCGTGTCCGCCAGGGCGATCCCGCGCTGGAGGAGCGACTTCCAGACCGGGTGCGTCTCGGGCGCCAGAAAGCCCATGACAAAGCATCCGGATGCGGGGTCTTGGGCCATGAGCGGCGGGACGCTCTCCGGCGCGATGCGCGCAACCTCCTGCATCCAGGCCCACTCATACCGGTTCCGCTCGATCGGGACCTCCCACACCGCGTCGACCTTGAGCCGGGCCAACGCCCGTTTGACGCACACCGGACCGTCGGGCAGGTCAACGCGCCAGATGTCGGACGAGACCCCACCCGGCAGTGGGGTCATCGTCGGGACCGCGTCCGCTGTGACGAGGCGCATCCGGCGTAGCGCGGCGAGAAGGGTGGGGTCGGGCGTGGACACGTCGCCTTATGATAGCGGCGTCGTCGCTGATGCAGATTGTCCTTCACTACGCCGCCGGCCCTGAGTTCGCGACGCGACTCTCCGGTCTCGCACGCCAGGGGCTGTCCGTGTCTGTCTGTCCGATATCGGATTGGGGTCGTTTCGACGAGCTGATGGCAGACGCGGAGGTCCTCTGGCATCTGCTTGAGCCGGTCACCGCCACCACGCTGGCGGCAGCACCGCGTCTGCGCCTCGTTCAGAAGATCGGGGTCGGTGTGAACACGATCGACCTGGACGCGGCACAGCGCCAGGGCGTTGCCGTCTGCAACATGCCCGGCACCAATAGCCAGGCGGTGGCCGAGATGACCTTGCTATTGATGCTTGGTGCGCTTCGGATGGTGGTGAACCTCGATGCGTCCACCCGGGCCGGCCGCGGGTGGGAGCGTCCTCCGGCTCTGCAGGACCGGTATGGCGAGTTGCGGGGCCGCACCGTGGGCTTGGTGGGCTATGGCGCCGTGCCGCGCTGTCTCGCGCCGATACTCCACGCGATCGGCGCGCGAGTGCTGTTTACCAGCCGGAGTCCGAGGCCGGGAGTGGTGGGGGAGCCACGGTCGCTGAAGGACCTCCTGGCTGAGAGCGACATCGTGTCACTACATCTCCCGCTGGCGCCGGACACCGAGCGGGTCATCGATGCCGACGCCATCGAAGGTATGAGGCCGGGCGCGATCCTGGTCAATACCGCTCGTGGCGGTCTGGTGGACGAGCCGGCTCTCGTCGCCGCCCTCCGATCAGGTCGAATCGGTGCGGCCGGGTTGGACGTCTTTTCTACGGAGCCGGCCGCGTCCGCGAATCCGTTGTTCGAGCTCGACAACGTGATCGTCAGCCCGCACCTCGCCTGGCTCACCCGGGAGACCCTGGAACGGAGCCTCGTGGTCGCGGTGGAGAACTGCCGGCGTCTCGCGGCCGGAGCCGAGTTGTTGCACCGCGTCGTCTAGCAGCCTGTCTTCTGAGGGTCGGCCAAGCACAAGCGGGCCCAGATGTCATTGTGGCGCATGGCTTTAGCCATGCGATCGCAGGCCCAAAGGCCTGCGCCACGGGGCCCACCCGTTTCCTGCCCGAGGCTTCTGGCGCAGGCGCGTGAGGAGCCCAAGAAACGTATGTAGCGGCCGGTCTTCAGACCGGCCCGGGCGGGTCGCTTAGAGATCGAACGTTGGGGTGAAGGTGACGTCACCGGCTGCGGTATCGTCCGGGTCGAGCACGATGATGCCGGTGTCGGTGCGTCCCTGGTCGGCGAGGTTGAAGCCATCGATACAGATCGTGGCCGGTTCCGCACAGAAGAAATCGCGTCCCTCCGGTGTGTAGATGACCAGGCACGAAAAGATCGGGTCGGCGGCCACCTCGAGCCCGGCGTTCCACTCTGGCCACTCCACTCTCGCGTGACCGCCAAACCCGACGAAGTTGTTGTCGAGCACGGTCGCATCCGGACTGAGGCCGGCCGAGTCGAGGGGGAGCCCAGGCGGAGCCGCGACCAACTCGTCGGGCATCGCGTTTGCGTCCGTGCGCCACATCCGATCTACGACGGCTCGGAAGCGGACGCCCGGCGTTCGCACGAAGTACGGGTGCAGCCCGAATCCGACCGGCATCGGGTCAGCCGACTCGTTGGTGACGGCGAACCGGATCGTCAGCCGGTCGGGGCTCAGTGCGAAGCGTTGCTCGGCCCGGTAGGCCCAGGGCCACGCGTCGGCCGTATGACGGTACTCGAGGGTGAGACTGGTGGCCGCCTGCGAGACCACGTCCCACGGCTGGCGCCATCCGTGCCCATGGATGGCGTGAGGACCAGGCCGAAAGTTCTGCGGCAGCTGGATGGTGCGCCCGCGGAAGCGGAATCTCGCGTCTCTAATGCGGTTCGAGAACGGCACGAGCGGAAAGCTCGACGTCGAGCCGGCCGACCTGGTCTGCACGGCGTCGGCCAATGCGGGACGCATCCACTCGAACATCTGGCCGTCGCGCGCCGATGCGTAGCGGGTGATGGACCCGCCGGCGATCGGGGAGACACCGAGCGTCGCTGACCCGGCCCGGAGCTCGACCACGTCGACTGGCGCTTGAGCCATGTCTATAAGACCTGATGTTGGCGGAGGAACGCCCGGATCGTTTCGTAGATCCGCACGCTCTCATCGCGGGTGAACCCCCCGTGACCGCCTTCCGGAATAGTGATGAGCTGGTTGGGTACGCCCGCCCCTTCAAGCGCTTGATGGAGGCGCACCGCGTGGTCATGCGGGACGATCGGGTCGGCGGCACCGTGGACGGTTAGCACCGGTGGCAGTCCGGCCCGGACGTAGGTCAGCGGTGAGACCCGCGCGGCGACGTCCGCCCGGTCGCTGCGACTCCCCAGCCACGCCTCAGTGAAATTGCCCGATGACCCGGGCGGACCGTGCATCAGCCCCACGACATCGGTGATGCCGTACCAGTTGATGATGGCGGCCACCTTCAACTCGTCCATCGAGGTCGTCCCGGTGGACCAGGCACGGTTGCGGTCGCCGGGGCACTGTCGGTCGAGCCCGGCCTCCGCGGTCACCATGCCGGTCGTCAGGGCCAGATGGCCGCCGGCCGAGTTGCCGGTGACGACGATGCGGTCGAGGTCGAAGTTGTACCGCTCCGCGTTCCGGTAGACCCAACGAAGTGCGCAGCGACAATCTTCGACGGCGGCTGGGGCATGTGCGACATCCGCCATGCGGTACTCGACGTTGACCACGGACCATCCCATTTCGAGATACGGCAGGAACGTCAGCGCAGAGCTCTCCTTGCTTCCGTTGGTCCACCCGCCGCCGTGAATATAGATGAGCGTTGGCGTCGGGTCAGAATCCCGAGCCTGATAGAGGTCCAGCTTCAGATCTATTCCGCCGGCTCGCAGATACGTGATGTCGGGCACAAGCCGGTAGCCGCCCGCGACCTCGACGAATCGGGTAGCCGGATCCAGGGCCTGGGCGGCCGCCGGCGGCGTCATGACCAGACCCAGGAACGACCCCAGGCCGAGGGCGGCGATGGACGTGGTGTGCTTCTTCAACTTCATCGGCTTCTCTCTAGTTACGGGGGTGAGGCCACGCAGTATACCTGCCCACGGGGGACCGCGGTGCGGACCCGTCGGATGAGCCCCGCCGATCTGCGAGTGCGTTGTCGGCGCCGGCGCTGTATCATGCTCAAGCCGGAGCGTATTCGCCGCTCCACGAGACCCACGATTCGCGGTTGCGACGGCAGCACATCGGCGCCGCAACAGAGGGAGTTTGCGTCATGACTGAAGGAATCGTTGAAGTGACGGATGCGTCGGCGCCGACCGGCGTCTCCAGACGTGGTTTCATCAAGGGCGCGATCGCCGCCAGCGCGGCTGTGTCGTCGTCAAACTATCTCTTCCGCGCGAATGGCGGGACGCTGTTGGCCCAATCGGCGGCAGCGGGCGCCGTTGAGCGGCTGATTACCGTGAACGTCAATGGCCGGAGCCGGCGTATTCAGGTGCCTCCGATGGAGACCCTGTCTACCACGCTGCGCTACACGATGGGCTTGACCGGCACCAAGATTGGATGCGACCGCGCCGAGTGCGGGGCCTGCACGGTCTTGGTGGACGGGGTCTCCCATTACGCCTGCTCGACGCTGACCCACACGGTCCGGGGCCGCGAGGTCACGACGATCGAAGGGCTGGAGGCCGAGGACGGCACCTTGCACCCGATGCAGCAGGCCGTATTGGAAGAGCAGGGATTCCAGTGCGCGTTCTGCATGTCCGGGTTCATCCTGAACACGGTGGCGCTGCTGAACGAGAACCAGAACCCGACGCGGAAAGAGGCGGCGGAGTGGCTCTCTGGCAACCTGTGTCGGTGCGCCGACTACGACAAAATCCTGACGTCCGTCGAGCGGGCGGCGGCAATCACGCGGGGGGTCTAGGATGGCTGACTACAAACTGCTCGGAAAGAACTACCAGACCCCCGACCTGTACGCCAAGGTCACGGGGCGCTCGAAATACGCTGAAGACCATCGGGCCGAGGGGATGGTGTTTGCAAAGTTGCTGGTCAGCCCGATGCCGCACGCGCGGGTGCGGTCTCTCGACACCAGCGCGGCCGAAGCCCTGCCGGGCGTGGTCGGCATCTTGACCGCCGACGAGCTCCCTGAGGTCGAGGCCCCGAACGAGGCCGCCCTGACCATGGAACCACGATACGAGGGCGAACCAATTCTCGCCGTGGCCGCGGTCGATGAGGTGACGGCGGCTGATGCGATCGAACTGATCGAGATCGATCTGGAACCGATGGAATTTGTTCTCGATCCGCTCGACAGCCTGCGTCCTGGCGGTCCCAACGCGCGGACAGAAGGCAACACGGCGCTCGGGCGCGAGTTGGGCGAAATCAAGTGGACCGAGGCTGACATGGCCGGATTGGCTCCGGGCGAGATCCCGATGGCGGCCGAAGCCGGCGCCGAGTGGGAGTATGGCGACCTCGCCGCCGGGTTCGCCGAGGCCGACGTCGTCATCGAGGAGCACTCCTACCACCAGTCGCTCTCGCACCAGCCGCTCGAAAGCCGGACGACGCTCGCGTACTGGGAAGGCGGGAAGCTCTATGTCTACCCCTCGACCCAGAGCACGGCCCGCACGGTTGGACCGATGGCGCGGTGGGCCGGCATCGAACCGTCGGACGTCGTGCTCATCAACGAGTTCACGGGGGGGGGATTCGGCAGCAAGGGCGCCGGGTATCCACAAGCGCAGATTCCCATCCTGCTGTCGAAGAAGATCGGCAAGCCGGTGATGATGCGGGTCACCCGCCGTGACGAGACCTCGTTCGGCAAGGCGCGTCCGGGTGTGCAGGCGCGGATCAAGCTCGGGATGCGGCGTGACGGTCGGATCACCGCGGTCGACATCCACGCGATCGGCGATGGCGGCCCGTATGGACGTTCGGGCGACCACAACAACGTCGGCGTCATCGGGTCGCTCGCCTACCAGCCGGCGGCGATGCGCATGCGCGGCACCGGCGTGTATACCAATACGCCACCCCGCGGAGCGCAACGGGCGCCAGGGGGCGAGCAGTCGATGACGATGCTCTCGCCGATCATTCAGAAAGCCGCCAAGCAGCTTGGACTCGACCAGGTCGACGTGCTGAAGGTCAACGCCCCCGAAGGCCAGGCCACGTTCGGGCCGCCGTTGCGAGACGGCCAGCGGAGCAATGTGACGAGCGCCTTCGCGAAGGAGGCGATCGACGCGGGGGCCGAGCTCTTCAATTGGAGCGAGCGGGTGCAGCGAAGCGGTCGGCGCAACGGATCCAAGGTCACGGGTGTCGGCGTCGCGCTCAGTACATTTGCCGCCGGTGCCTCTGGTGTCGACGGACTGTTCGTCATCAAGCCCGACGGCCGGATGTATATCAAGTCGGGTATAGGCCCCCTGGGCACCGGATCGACGTTCGACATGAGTCGCGCTGCGGCCGAAGGCATGGATATGCCATGGGAGCGATGCGAGGTAGCCTGGGGCAACACCACCCAGCATCTACCCTGGAGCTGCACGCAGGGAGGGAGCTCCACCACCCACGCTCATACCCGGGCGAACTGGGCGGCGGCGCTTGACGGCCGCCAGAAGGTGCAGGAAATCGCGGCACGTGACCTGGGTGGGGCGCCGAGCGACTACGAGATCGGCGGCGAGCGGGTCTATCGCCGGGGCAATCGTTCGCAGGGGATGAGTTTTGCCCGGGTCGCCGAGCGCGCCATCGCACTGGGTGGCAGATATGACGGCCATGAGCTGCCGGAGGACATCAACGGGATGACCGCCACCTCGGCCACCGCACTCGCGGGTCAGGGGCTCATGGGCGTCGCGAAAGACAACTTCGAGGAAGGTGGCCGACGGATGTCGTTCGTGGCCGGGTTCGCCGAAGTCGAGGTGGACGTCGAGACCGGCGCGATCAGAATGGTCGACTACGCGGCTGGATGCGATGTCGGCACGGTCATTCACCCGAGGAATTTCGGCGCGCAGGTATTCGGAGGCGCGATTCAGGGCTTCTCCGTGGCCTTGAGTCAGAAGTGGGTCTATGACCGGCGGTGGGGGCTGCTGGTGGCCAAGAAGTTCTACAACAATCGGCCACCGAGCATCCTGGACGTTCCCTATGAGCAGCCGATGAAATGGGGGAACGCGGACCAGCCGGACCCGTTCAATCCGCTCGGCGCGAAGGGGATCGGCGAGGCGGCGCAGGGTGCCGGGTCGGGTGCCGTCGTCAACGCCATCGCAGATGCGCTGGAGTCGTTGGGTGAAGGCAACGGCGACTTCTATCGGTCACCAATCACGCGAGACATGATTCTGACGAAGCTCGAGCAGGCACCGACAGGCC
>JAPYUM010000104.1 GCA_029940535.1 Vicinamibacterales bacterium | reverse complement strand
TGAGGCGGTGCGGGAAGCCGGCGCGGGCCGGTTTCGGCCCATCATGCTGACATCCTTGACCACGTTCGTCGGTCTGGGACCGCTCATCCTGGAACCGAGCTTTCAAGCTCAGTTCATGGTGCCGATGGCGGTGTCGCTGGCGTTCGGGGTCGTCTTCGCCACCTTCATCACGCTCATCCTGGTACCGACGTCGTATCTGATTCTGGACGACCTCACGCGAGGGACACGGCGGCTACTCGGCCTCGGGGACGTCACCGACGAGGGTGAGGAGCAGGAACGGCGCTCGGCGATGGCACCACATCACGCCCCGGCCGTGGCGCATATGGTTGAAGAGGTGTGAGTTTGCGGGTCTGGGACTTCAGGCGATCTGGGCCGTGCCGGGGTGGCACGCACAACCTTTTCTTGACGGATTTCCGATCCGCGGGGACCCCGAGTGCCCCACTCCGCGGTCGCGAGGCGCGCACGTGCGCGCCTAGGCGCCGATGATCTCGGCGACTACTTGTTCGGCCAGCGGCAAGCTGAATCCGCAGGACGAGTCGTTGATCCGACACTGCGCCAGGGTCAGCCCACACCCGCAACTGCAACCTTCCTCGTTCAGTCGCTGCAGGGCCGTCGTGCGCTGCTCGGGCGTCAACGTCGTCAAGTCCAGACCGGGGATTTCGGTAGCGTGGGCTGCGTTGACGAGCCGACCGTGGGGGTCCTCGTCGACCAGGTCAACGGTGATGCCCGGGTCGAGCGCGGCGAGAAACCGGGTTTCCTGTTCCAGCACGCCCGCGCTGATCAACCCGACATGGGTCTTCACCACGCGACCGTCTGGGTCGATGATGAACGAGGTTGGCAACGCCATGACACCGGGGAACGCCTGATTCAATTCAGGCGTCATCATCACCACGGGGTAGTTGATCCCATACTCGGTCGCAAAGTCCTCAACCATCTGCGTCGGGCCCTCATCGGTAGACACGCCGATGACCTGCAGATGACCCGAATAGCGCTCCTGCAACTGAATCAGATCGGGAATCTCCGCCTTGCATGGCCCGCACCAGGTCGCCCAAAAATTGATCAGTGTCACCTTGCCGCGCAAGCCGTCCGTCGTGATGGTGTTCCCCTCCAGGTCCTCCATCGACACCGCGAGTACCGGAGACGGGTTGGCCACGAGCTGAATCGATGCGGGACGTTGATCCGCGCTGAAAACCGGCTCTGGCCCCAGGGGGTCTGAACTATCGGCATCCCCGCACCCGACCGCGACGCCGGCCGTCAGTACCAACATCCCGATCAGCGATCGCCTGCGACTTGTCATGACCTCTCCCCAGGGCCGACGTGCCCCCCTCCTGCTATTCTAGTGCACCGTGGCGGTTCCGAGTCGCCCAACCCGATTCCCTTCAGGCTGCTAAGACGCCGCGACGTGCCCGAACGATTCTCACCCCGAGCCAGTGTGCCCCCCCACGACGAACGGGCGACCGAGTCGGATGTGTATGCCGCGTACCGGTTGATCCTCGGGCGAGAGCCGGATGTCGGGGGGCTCCGCCACTACCGCGAGTTGGTCGCCGACGGCCTCACCCGCGAGGCCCTGGCCCACGCGTTCCTCCACTCCGAGGAACATCATCAACAGCTGCTACAGGAGCATCGAGCCGGCGAGGTCGCCGTGGATCTGGGCGGGTATCAGGTCATGGTCGACCGGAGTGATCCTGACTTCGGAGCGGACATCGCGCACTGGCGCATCTACGAGGAACCGGTCCGGCAGGCGCTCCGCGAGCAGCTCTCTGCCGATGACATCTGTCTCGACGTGGGGGCCAACGTCGGGGTGATGACCTTTCTGGCGGCCACGGTCGTGGGTCCACACGGACGGGTGATCGCGGTGGAGCCGAATCCCGACAACGTCCAGCTCCTGTATCGAGGCCTGCTGCTCAACCGGCTCGACAACGTCGACGTGCTTCCGCTGGCCGCCTCGGACCGGCGATCCGTCTTCGCGCTGTCCGGACATTCGAATTCCGAGCTCCAGGACGCCGGCCCGCCGGACGCGCACCACCGCCTCGTGCAGGCGGTCGTGCTGGACGACCTGCTCGGTGACCTGCCGCGACTGGATCTGGTGAAACTCGACATCGAAGGCTCCGAGCCCGCCGCCCTGCGAGGACTCGAGCGACTCGTCGCGACCCACCGGCCGACGTTGCTCGTCGAATTCAATCCGCGGTGCCTGACGCGGCGCGGGGAAGATCCGGCGGCCTTTGCGGCGCGGCTCCTGGAACTGTACCCGGCGGTGCGGGCGATCAGTCACTTCGGCGACGACGAGCGCTTCCGGCGTGCTGGCGACCTGCTGTCGTTCTGGCGTCGGCGGGCCGATGAGGTGACCGCGGCCGGCCGGCTTCCGAAAGACCTGTTGCATTTCGATCTGGTCATAGAACGACGATAATCAGGAGAGCACCATGCGGTGGGCATCCTTCTCCTCGTGCGTTGCGGCGGTCCTCGTTAGCGCAGGGCTACTCGCTCCAATCGCGGCCGCCCAAGACCGCGCCACGGCAGAGAGGCTCGAGGCCCTCAATCAGGAGACACGCCAACAGCTCAACGGCTCGGGCGTCGCCGACTTCGTGTGGTGGCTCCCGACCGAGTGGTGGCGGCTGGCGCTCAGCGGGAATGACACGGTGCCGGAGCCGTTTCTTCAGCGCACGGAGGCCGCCCTCGCGCGATACACCCTGGTGCTCATTGCGCACGGGAACGCCGGTCCTGACACGCTGACCTGGACGGACGAGACGAGGCTACGTACAGAGGTCGTGCTCCTTGACCAGGACGGACGGACCTATGCGCCGATCGCGACCGAGTCGGTCGCGGAGGATGCCCGAGCCGCGGTTGACGCGATCCGCCCCAGCTTCGCCGGCCTGCTCGGCCCGGCCGGGCGTAACTTCCACTTCTTCTTTTTCCCCGCCGCGACCGACACCGGAACCGCGATCGCCGACCCGCGGTTACCAGGAGAACTCTCGGTCCGCGTCGTCGACCAACGGTATCGCTGGCGCTTGCCGCTGGGATCGTTGCTCCCCGAGAAGCGCTGCCCGGTTGATGGTGAGCGGCTGAACGGCGGATGGCTCTTCTGCCCGTGGCACGGCGAACGACTGGTGGCTATCAACTAGACGGGGCTGCGCGGGGACCCCGGTTTCCCGGCGACGCGCTCGTCACATGCGTGGCATGAAGTCTCGGAGCGTAAACGGATGAGGCCCCGTGGCGCAGGCCTTCAGGCCTTCCATGAGAGGACCAGCCGGTGTCAAGCCCGCGTGGTCGGTCAGGGCCCCTTGCTTCCATCCGCACTCTCGGGGGGGCTCGGTCGAGCCCGGTGCATGTTGAGGTCCGAACGTGGCCGGGCGCTGCTCTCTGCGAGGCGGTCTCTCACGACCGAGGCCTGAACCGCAGTCACCCGAACACGGTCTCCCTGACCGGCACGCCGCCGGTCTACGTCGTCCGGTGAGGCCCGTTAGGCGGCCCGCCTGGGGCGCGCCGGATAGCCGACTGGTTCGTACTCCTCGCCCGTCAGCCACTGCCGATGCAGCAGCACGGCCAGTTTGCGGGCGACCGCCACGACGGCTCGCTTCTTCGCGGCCTTCCCGCCCCGGCCGGCCAGCGCCAGCCCCCAGCGGCGCAGATCGGTATCGGGCCCGAACGGGCCCAGGATGTACTGCGCCGCGGTCACCAGATGGCGCCGCAAGAGCCCATCCCCGGCTTTGGTAATCGACAGCTCCGGCTGCTGGCCCCCCGAGTCCCGGCGCTTCGGCCGCAAGCCGAGATAGGCGCCGACCGTGCGGCTCCGGGGGAAGCGCGTCGGGTCCTCGAGCGTCAGCACATAGGTCAGCGCTGTCAGGGGGGCCACGCCCGGCACCTGCCGCAGCAACTCCGTCACCGGATAGCGCGTCGTGCCAGCGTCTCCAGTTGCGGTCCAAGGCGCGAATCGAGGTGGTGAGCTGCTCCAGCACGGCCACCAACTCGGGGCTGCCGGGCAGGGTGGCCTCCACCGCGTGGGGGTCGTGCGGGCTTCAAACCGCTCGAGAATCTGGCCGCCTTCATCGACGACGCAACCGGCTGTCTGCCGGTCACCCAGGTCCAAGCCGATCGTCACCATCGTTTCGTTCGTAATAGCGTGCGCCATGCCAGCCTCCTTTTGGGCTTCGAGCCCGTTCATCCATTGGGGGTCGCAAGATACCCCGTTGGAGGCTGGCCCTCTCATCCCATCTGCGATCGCACGGCTCAAGCCGTGCGCCACAATGAGATCTGTGCCCCTGATAGGTCCTGAGGATCAATATCCCCATTGCACGGCGAGCATCAGGGCGAGAATCGCCACCAGATACAGCTTCAGCAACAGCGGGGCCACGAATCGGAGCCAGCGCTGATAGGGAATCCGCGCCAGCGCCAGCATACCCATCAACACGGGGTTGGTCGGAACGACCATATTGGTGAACCCGTCGCCGAACTGATAGGCCAGCACCGCGGTCTGCCGGGTCAGGCCGGTGAGATCGGCGATGGGCGCCATGATCGGCATCGTGACGTAGGCCTGACCCGACCCGGACGGGATAAACAGATTGCACACGGTCTGCACCGCGAGCATGCCCACCGCCGCGACGTGCCCGGGCCACGACTGAAGCGGCGCGGCAAGGCTGTTGATCACCGTGTCGATCACCTGGCCCTGGGTCAGCACGACCTGAATCGTGCGAGCGAAGCCGACGATGATGGCCGTTGTCGTCAGTTCGGCGGCGCCCACGTAGAACTCACGAGCGACCCGGTTGGGGGACAACCTGGCCACCGCCGCGGCCACCAGCGCGATACCAAGGAAGACGGCGGTCAACTCGGTCAAGTACCACTCGCGCGCACCCACCCCGTACACAAACAGCCCGATACCGACCGCGAAGACGGAGATGACCGCCACCCGCACCCGTGTCAGTCGGAGGTCGTCCGGAAGCTCGAACCCCTCGGCGTAAGAGACATCCGTCACCAGGCTGCGGGTGGGATCGGCCTGCACGCGCCGCAGGTAGCGAAGGATGTGATGGGCCCCGATGGCCAAACAGATGGCCAGTAGCAGCCATCGGACCCCCTGGCCTGACGTCAACTCGACACCGGCAATACTCTGCGCAATCAACACGGTGAAGGGATTGAGCGCGGCACAGGCGTAGCCGACCCCGGCCCCGACGTAGACGATGCCGAGGGCGACGACAGCATCAGCCTCAAGGGCGAGACACATCGCCACCAGCAACGGCACGAAAGGCACGTACTCCTCGGCCATGCCGACCGTGGACGACCCGACGGCGAACAGCATGACCATGCCACCAACAAGCCACACCGGCCGGCGGCCGAGTCGGTGAATCGCCAGCCCGATCAGCGCGTCGATGGCGCCGGTGGCCCGCAGCACCCCGAATACGCCGCCAACGATGAAGATGAAGAAGATGATGTCGGCGGCCTCGAGAAGGCCGACCGGTACTGCGGTCAGGAACGTGAGGACGGGGAGCGGCTCGGCTTCGACTGCGTGATAGCTCCCGGGTACGACCTGGCGTCCCTCACGCTCGAACTCACCCGCCGGCAGGACGTAGGTCGCAAGCTGGGCCAGAAGGATCAGTCCGAAAATGAGGACCAACGAGTCGGGCACGCGTGACGGACGGGCCCCGCTCACTCCTGTCTCGTCGGGTCGTCTGACACCCGCACGAGCAACTTGCCGAAGTTCTCGCCGCGGAGGAGGCCCTGAAACGCCCCGACCGCGTTCTCGAATCCTTCGACAATGTCCTCGCGATACTTCAGCTCGCCAGACCGGATCCAGCCGCCGACATCACGGATGAAATCGGGCTGACGAGCGACGTGGTCGAACACGATGAACCCACGAATCGTCAGACGACGGACAAGTACCCGCCCCATCAGGGCCGGCACCTCGTTCGGCCCAGCCGGCGGCTCGGTCATGTTGTAGTTCGCGATCCGTCCACAGACCGGCATCCGGGCGAAGTCGTTCAACAGCGGGACCACGGCGTCGAACACCTTCCCCCCGACGTTCTCGAAATACAGGTCGATGCCGTCCGGGCATGCCGCCCGAAGGTCCTCGTCCAGGGTGTCGCTGTGGTGACTGACGCACGCGTCAAAGCCCAACTCGCCGGTGACGTAGTCACACTTCTTCTGGGCGCCGGCGACGCCGACCACGCGACACCCTTTGATCTTGGCGATCTGGCCCACGACCGCACCCACGGCGCCGGACGCGGCCGACACCACCACCTGGTCACCGTCCTTCAGTGCGCCGACATCGAGCAACCCGACGTAGGCGGTCATCCCCGGCATGCCGAGCACCCCGACGGCGGTCGAGATCGGAGCCACGGTCGGGTCAAGCTTCCGCACGCCTTGTCCGTCCGACACGGCGTATTCCTGCCAGCCGTTTCCTGACAACACGTACTCGCCTTCCGCGAACCCTCCGTGATTGGACGCGACCACCAGCCCGACCGTCTGTCCGGTCATCACGTCACCCACGCCCACCCCTTTGGCGTAAGAGGGACCCGGATTCATCCGTCCGCGCATATACGGGTCGAGCGACAGATAGATGGTGCGGATCAGTAGTTCGCCGTCACCCAGCGCTGGGACCGGACCCTCGAGGAGCGCGAAATCGGTGTCGACGGGAGCCCCGACGGGATGGGCATTCAGCACGATCTGACGATTGACGAGTGAGGACATAGTGAGAACTCTCGGTTGACCTTGGGAAGGCCCGTCGCCGCGGGCGACCATCGCGCGAGGCGCGATTGTACCCCGAGGTATGACCCGAGGGGCGGGGGTCACCCCGTCCGACAGCCGCGCCAATCGCTCGGGCGAAAGACACGACCATGGAATATGCACATCGGTCGAGTCGTCGCGTCTTGGCTCGGATACCCGCCGCGCTGGTCATCCTGTCGGTCGCGCCGTACGCGGCGGCGCAGGGGACCTTCGACAGCTGGCGCGAACCCGTGGTGGTTGAACTGGAGCTGGCCGGAGCCAAGAACGGCGAACGGCCGCGCGAACTGCGCCGAGACCGCATCGAGCTGGGCCCCCGAGAGTCGTTCACGGTGGAGATCGAACCCTACGATCAGCGGGGACGACGATTCCTACGCGATCGCTTCCAGATGGGGGTGGAGCTGGATCGCGATTGCGAGGGTCGGGTGTCGCTCTCCGAGCCCTACTCGGGCGATCTCGAGTTCACCGCCGGCCGCAGCCGCGGTCGGTGCCACGTGGTGCTCTATGTGCCGGGCAACCTCAATCTGGAATACACGCTCGAATTCGATGTCACGGGGATGGGGACCGACAACTACACCCGTCGACAGGCGGAAGAGATCGTGGAGCGACTGTATCGCGCGCTCCTGCAGCGCGAAGTGGACCGAGGCTCGCGGGCCGCGGCGGTCGCCGAGGTGCAAGGCGGCAGATTGGCCGGGCACGTCAGCTCAATCATGCGTAGCGCTGAGTTCGCCCAGATCCGGGACCAATCGCAGCCGGCCGACCTTCTCGAGGCGCTTTACGCAGGCTCCTCGAACGGACCCCCGATTCGACCGGAGTCAACAGCTACTTGCCCCAGATCGCCGGCGGGCGCCATCGCGAGGCAGTGATGAGTCTCATCCGGTCCGGAGAATTCGAGGCCAGCCTTCCTTCCCGGTGACGGCATACCACCCCCGAACACCGTCGGCGGAGAACCTGAAGGCTGAAGTCGCCGTAGGTCTGGATAGAGCCGCTTCCGCGCCGAGGACCGCCACCGTATACTGGATGAAGATTGGGATCCAGGCGTGCCAGCGCCGAGCGAGGACTACATGGACATTCGACAGACATCACTCGTGACCGCGGCACTCACATCGGCCCTGCTTCTCGTGGGCGCTGGACCCGTCCTCGCTCAGCACGATGAACTGGAGCGGCTTGAGTCCGCCACGACTGTCTTCTGGGAGATCATGGACGCGCCGGACAACGCGATTCCCCGGTCGATCCTCGAGAAGGCCGAAGCGGTAGCGGTCATCCCCAACACCGTGAAAGCCGGATTCATCTTCGGCGGTCATCGTGGCAAGGGCGTGATCAGCGCCCGGAACGAAAACGGCGAGTGGTCGCAACCTGCGTTCTTGACACTGACGGGCGGAAGCTTTGGCCTGCAGATCGGCGGGCAGTCCGTCGACCTCGTCCTGGTGATCATGAACCGCAAAGGTCTTGAGAATCTGCTCCGGAACGAGTTCAAATTCGGCGGTGATGCCTCGGCCGTCGTGGGGCCAGTGGGCCGCGACGCCGAAGCGACGACGGACCTCTACCTGCGGGCCGAAATCATCAGTTACTCGAGAACACGGGGACTGTTCGCGGGCATCACGCTGAAGGGCTCCACCATCAAGGCCGATCGCGACGCCAATGAGCGGTTTTACGGATACCCCTACAGCTCCGGTCAGATCGTGCTCGAAGAGGAACCGGCCACCCCGCACAACCCGAAGGCGGTGTCCGACTGGCGTGCCGCGCTCGCCTCAGCAGTACCCACCAACTAGTGTCCGGATCCTAGGCGGCCTTCTTGGCGGTCCAGGTGCCGCCACCAGCCTCGCCGTAGTCGCAGGTCCCCTCCATGCTGTCGCCCGTGATCGTGCCGGTGTAGGTGGCCGCTCCGACTCCCTCGGCGCCAAACGTGAACTCGATCGTGTCGCCGGTCACCGTCCCGGTCAGATCGGCGCTGCCGAACGTGCCTTCGTAGGTGCCGGTGACGGCATCGCCATTCTGGGTGAAGACGAACGTGGGCTCGCCCGAACCCAGATCGAGTTCCACGACGGCATTCCAGGTTCCACTGACGTCGGTCTGCGCCGACACGGTGACCGCGACGATCGTCGCGAGCACACCGACCGAGATAAGCATCCGTTTCAGCATGTGTCTTTCCTCCGGCGGGTCTGAAGACCCGCGGCTACGTACTGGCCCGCGCCTTTTCGATCCTCGCCCACGCGTCGCGCAAGGTCACTGTGCGGTTCACGACAAGTCGACCTTCGCTCGAATCGGCATCGACGCAAAAGTACCCCATCCGTTCGAATTGATACCGACTCCCGGGCTCGGCCCCGACCAGACTTGGCTCCACCTGACACCGAGTCAGTGTCTCGAGTGAGCCGGGGTTGAGGCCATCTTTGTAGTCACCGCCCTCGTCCACGTCGTCGGGGTTGAGCTTCGCGAACAGGTGGTCATACAACCGTACTTCCGCCTGGATCGCATGGGCGGCCGACACCCAGTGAATCGTGCCACGCACCTTGCGTCCGTCTGGGGCGTACCCGCCACGCGTCTCCGGGTCGTAGGTGCACCGCAGTTCCACGACCTCCCCGGTCCCCGGGTCTTTCACGGCCTCGCGGCAGGTAATGAAATAGGCATAGCGCAACCGCACTTCCCGCCCCGGTGCCAGACGAAAATACTTCTTCGGCGGATCTTCGCGAAAGTCGCTCTGCTCGATATAGAGCTCGCGGGAAAACGGCAACTGCCGGGTCCCCATCGTCTCGTCCTCAGGGTTGTTCACCGCCTCCAAGTGCTCAACCTGGCCCTCAGGGTAGTTCTCGATGACCACCTTCACCGGCCGCAACACACCCAGCACGCGCGGAACATGCTGGTTCAGATCCTGCCGGACCGAATCCTCGAGCTGCGCAACCGCGATCCGGCTGTTCGACTTGGCGACGCCGATCCGGTCGCAGAACTCACGGATCGCGGCCGGTGTGTAACCGCGTCGCCGGAGCCCGACCAACGTCGGCATCCGCGGGTCATCCCAGCCCGCGACGTGGCCCTCCTCCACCAGTTCCAGCAACTTGCGCTTGCTGAGCACCGTGTAACTGAGGTTCAGCCGGGCGAACTCGATTTGCTGCGGCTGAGCCGGCACGTCGACATGCTGGAGGAACCAGTCGTAGAGCGGTCGGTGGTCCTCGAACTCGAGCGTGCACAGGGAATGGGTGATGCCCTCGAGCGCGTCCGACAGCGGGTGCGTGAAATCGTAGATCGGATAGATGCACCAGGCATCGCCCGTCCGGTAGTGCGGCACCCGTCGGATCCGGTAGATCGCCGGGTCGCGCATGTTCATGTTCGGCGACGCCATGTCGATCTTCGCCCGTAGCGAACGTGCCCCGCCCTCGAACTCACCGGCCCGCATCCGGCCGAACAGCTCCAGGTTCTCCTCGACCGTGCGGTCACGGTTCGGACTGTTGCGCCCCGGCTCGTTCCACAACCCGCGATACTCGCTGACTTCACTGCCCCGCAGGTCACACACATACGCGTGCCCGGCCCTGATCAGTTGAAGCGCAAAGTCATGCAACTGGTCGAAGTAGTCGGATGCGTGGACAAAACGGTCCCCCCAATCGAACCCGAGCCAACGTACGTCGTCCTCGATGGCTCGGACATACTCGACGCTCTCGGTGGTGGGGTTGGTGTCGTCCATCCGCAAGTTGCACAATCCCCCGTGCTCGGCGGCCAGACCGAAGTTGAGACACATCGACTTGGCGTGGCCGATATGCAGGAAGCCATTGGGCTCTGGCGGAAACCGGGTATGCACGCGGCCCTGGTGCTTCCCGGCCTGCTGATCCTCGGCCACGATCTGCCGGACAAAGTCGAGTCCGCTCGTCGCCGGAGCGCCGGCGCCTCCGTCTGCTGCCGTGTTTTTCGGATGAGCGGTCATTAGTTCCAACTGTGTTCGCGATCCTACTGGTTCAGGCGAGTCGATCGAGGGCGCGGTCGATACGCGCGAGACAGGCGGCTCGGCCGAGGATGGCCAGCCCCTCGAACAGACCGAATCCCACCGCCTTGCCGGTCGCCGCGACACGCACCGCGTGAATGATCTGTCCGATGCCGATGCCCTCGGTGGCGACAAAATCGTGCATCGCCTGGTCGAGGGTCGGCGCATCGAACGGGTCGACTACGACCAGCCGCTCGCGAAACCGCCGCAGCCGCGTGTCGACACCCTCCTTGCGCACCCGCTTCGTAAACGCCTTCTCATCGTACGCGACGTCGGCGTCAGGCTGAAAGAACTCGGGGTAGTTGAGGATGTCGCCCGCCACCTTGAGTCGCTCGCCAGCCGCCCGCACCACGTCGGTGACCCGCGCCCGCTGCGGGTCGGTCGGCGGTGAGTCGACGAGCCCGACCCCTTCGACGAACGGCAGCACGCGGCTCACCCGCGCCTCGACCGACAGCGCCTGCATCCGACGTTCCTGGAACGCCAGCAGCTTCTGCGGGTCGAAACTGGCCGGGGACCGGTTCACCCGCTCGAGCGAGAAGTGCTCGATCATCTGCTCGCGCGTGAACGTCTCGGTGCGATCGTCGAGAGACCATCCGAGGAGCAGCAGATAGTTCACCAGCGCGTCCGGCTCGTAGCCGACGGCTCGATAGAAATCGACGACCACCGGACTGAACGTGTCCGGTGTCACGACCCGCCCCAACGCCTCGGCGATGGCGGCGCCGTGGTCGTACGCCTTCTTGAACTCGTGGTGTTTCAAATATTTGCTCAGCTTTCGCTTGCTGAGCTTCTCCGCGCTACCGGGCTCGGCCACATACGGCAGGTGCGCAAAGACCGGGGCTTCGTACCCCAGCGCGGCTGAAATGAACATCTGACGCGGCGTGTTCGACAGATGCTCGACCGCGCGGATCACGTGGGTGATCGCGAAATCATGGTCATCGACGGCGCTGGCCAGGTGGTAGAGGCACGACCCGTCGGCTCGTTGCACGACATGGTCCTGTTCCAGCGCCCACTCGAACTCGACATCGCCGCGCACAAGATCGTGAAATGCGCACGTCCCCTCGCGAGGCATTTTCAGTCGCACCGCCGCGCTGCGGCCGGCGGACTCGAACGCGGCCGCCTGCGCCTCGGTCTCAGCCATCCAGC
This sequence comes from Vicinamibacterales bacterium, assembly GCA_029940535.1. Lineage (GTDB taxonomy): Bacteria > Acidobacteriota > Vicinamibacteria > Vicinamibacterales > UBA8438 > UBA8438. Next base: position 2,412 of record JAPYUM010000104.1, on the reverse strand, counting down.
GGCGGCTGTACAGAAATCGTCGTTTCTCCTGTCGGGCGGTGTCGCGCTCAGCTTGAATCTCCTCGGCCGTCGCGTAGTCCCGATAGGCGGCCCCACTCGCCAGCAACTGTTCGGCCGCGGCGCGGTGCCGCTCGGCGCGCTGCGACTGGTAGTAGGGCGCGTGCGGACCGCCGACCTCTGGGCCCTCGTCCCAGTCCAGACCAAGCCAACGAAACCCGTCCAGAATCGGCTGGAGCGCCTCGGACAGGTTCCGTTGCGCGTCCGTATCGTCGATGCGCAACAGGAACTGTCCGCCATGCCGCCGGGCGAACAACCAGTTGAACAACGCGGTCCGAACGCCGCCAATGTGGAGATAGCCGGTAGGACTGGGCGCGAAACGTGTACGAACCGTCATGTGTGCTCAACGATTATAATGACCGCCGGCCCGGTCACGTGGTCCGGTGCAGTAGAACGCCGGCCAAGGCGCGCGACAAACTGGAGAACATACCATGCACTGGCTTCTCGCGACGGCGCTCCTCGGCACGCTGGCCCAACCACCCCTGGAAAAACTGGAACCGGGGCTCCGCCAGGCCTCGATGGACGTCGAGGGCGTCGGCACCGTCACGTTCGGCATCTGGGTTCCACGCGACTACGACCCGAAGGAACCGCGGCCATTGGTACTCGCGCTGCACCCGGGCGGATCGACCGGGGCCGGCTACGGCGCCCAGTTCTTGCGCGGCATCGTCGCGCCGGCTCTGCAGGACTGGGGCGCGATCATCGTGTCCCCGGACGCGCCGGGCCGTGGCTGGGACAACGACACCAGCGAGCGCGCCGTCCTGGCGCTCCTGGACGACGTCAGGGGCCGCGCCACGATCGACCCGGAACAAATTCTTGTGACCGGCTTCAGCATGGGAGGCCGCGGCACCTGGTACATGGCGTCGCGTCATCCGGAGCTGTTCACGGCGGCGATCCCGATGGCGGCTCGCTCCAATAGCGAAGACGCGGGCAAGGTCGGCGACATGCCGGTCTTCATCATTCACGCGCGGGACGACGAACTCGTCCCATTCGGACCCGCGGAAGCGCTGGCGCAGGAGATGGAAGAACAGGGCCAGACCGTGTCGTTCCTGGCCCTGGACGGCGTCGGCCACTTTCGCATGGGTGTGGCGCCGCTCATCGAGGGTGGCGAGTGGGTCATGCAACAGTGGGGAGCGCAATAACACATGAAGTATCGACGGCTCGCGAATACCGGTATCTACGTCTCCGAGTTGTGTCTCGGAGCCATGACGTTCGGCGGCACCGGCTTGTTCAAGGCAATCGGCGATTTGGGACAGGAGGAGGCGGATAGGCTGGTTCATCGATCGCTCGATGCCGGCATCAACTTCTTCGACACGGCCAACGTGTACTCAACCGGTACGTCGGAGGAAATGCTCGGGAAGGCGCTGGGCGCACGCCGCCGTGACTCGATCGTCGCCACCAAGGTCCGAGGGCGCATGGGAGACGGGCCGAACGAGATCGGCCTGTCGCGTGTGCACATCATGCAGCAGTGCGACGACAGCCTGCGCCGCCTCGGGACCGACTACATCGACCTGTATCAGATTCACGGCCACGACCCGGTCACCGATATCGAGGAGACCCTGGGCGCGCTAGATGCGCTCGTGCGGGCGGGCAAGGTGCGCTACATCGGGTGCTCGAATCTGTCGGCGTGGCAACTGATGAAGGCGCTGGGTATTTCCCGACAGCGGGGACTCGCCGAGTTCGTTAGCACACAGTCGTACTACTCGATAGCGGGGCGTGAGCTCGAACGCGAAATGATTCCGCTGGTTGAAGACCAGCAGATCGCGGTGCTGCCATGGAGCCCGCTCGCCGGTGGGTTTCTGTCCGGCAAGTTCACCCGGGACGCGGAGGCGGACCCCAACGCGCGACGCGTCGCGTTCGACTTCCCGCCGATCGACAAGAACCGGGGCTACGACATCATCGACGTCATGCGAGAGGTGGCCACCGCACACAAGGTGTCGGTGGCCCAGATCGCGCTCGCCTGGCTCTTGGGCCAAACAGCGGTGACGAGCGTGATCATCGGCGCCAAGCGGCTCGATCAACTCGATGACAACCTGGGTTCGGTTGACATCGCACTCACTGACGATGACGTAGAGCGCCTGAACACGGTCAGTGCGCTCCCCAGTGAATACCCGGGCTGGATGCAAGCCATGCAGCACAGCGACCGCGCCCCGGGCACCGCGCGCGACTGGGAAGCCTTCACGAAGAAGTGACGGTTTTCCGACGAGGCGCCCGCGTGGCAACGTAGGAGCCGGTCCACCCCAACCGGGCCATAGATCTGATTGTGGTGCACGGCTTGAGATCTCATTGTGGCGCACGGCTTGAGCCGTGCGATCGCAGGTCTGAAGGCCTGCGCCACAGGGTCTCACCCGGAAACCA
>JAPYUM010000103.1:8525-14328 GCA_029940535.1 Vicinamibacterales bacterium | reverse complement strand
GAGGCGCCCGCGTGGACGGCGTTGCTTCCTCGGTCACATGCCGCCTGCATGCTCCTTCGTCGCGCCTTGCCACACAGACGGCTCGTCGGCAAAACCGCCCCGTCGTTCTTCAGAACCCTCTTATGTTAGGGCTCCGACCGAGGGGTACAGCCGGACCCTGGGACCCGCCAGGTGTTCCAGGCAAGATTGTTGACAGTTGTTATGCTCATAGTTAGTATATTAGGTGTGATTCGGCTCGTGCCAGAGGCGATCGAGCGCCTTTGTAGTTCTCAGTATGAGCATAACTAGACGCGACTCAGGGAGTTCCACGGTCACCGACGGTGTCCCGCTGGCATACACGCCCGCGGTGGCGGCGGCCACGGCCGACGTGTACGAGCGCGTCCGTGCGGTGGTGCCGGAGGTCGAGTGGCCGGTGCATGCGCCGTACATCGACGCAATTGAGCGGTGGAAACGGAGTCGCGGCGCGGTCGTGCTCGCCCACAACTACCAGACCCCAGAGATTTTTCATGGCGTGGCTGATCTGTCCGGCGACTCGCTGGCGCTTGCGCAACAGGCGGCCGAGACGGACGCTGAGGTCATCGTGATGTGCGGCGTCCACTTCATGGCGGAGACCGCCAAGATGCTCAGCCCGGAGAAGACGGTCCTCATCCCGGACCTCGAGGCCGGGTGTTCGCTTGCGGCGTCCATCAGCGGCGCCGATGTGCGCCGGCTACGTGAGCGACACCCGGGCGTCCCCGTGGTGACCTATGTCAATACGTCGGTCGAGGTGAAGGCGGAGTCAGATATCTGCTGCACTTCTTCGAACGCGGTCGAGGTGGTGGAATCGCTCGGGGTCGACCGGATCATCTTTCTTCCGGACGAGTTCCTGGGGCGTTATGTTGCTGACAACACGGATGTCGAGGTCATCTTGTGGGAGGGGCACTGCGAGGTGCATGAACGCTTCACCGGGGACGAGCTTCGCGACTACCGGAAGACATATCCGGGTATTCAGATCTTTGCGCACCCGGAGTGTCCGCCCGACGTGCTGAGCGAAGCGGACTATGTCGGGTCGACCGCGGGATTGATTCGACACGTCGATGCGACTCGTCCGGAACGCGTCGTATTGGTGACGGAATGCTCGATGAGCGACAACGTCGCGGTGGCGCACCCGGAGGTCGAGTTCATCCGCCCCTGCAATCTGTGTCCGCACATGAAGCAGATCACCCTGCCGAAAATCCTCACCGCACTCGAGCGTCTGCAGCACGAGGTCACGATTGACCCGGACGTCGCCGGGCGTGGCCGCCGGGCGGTCGAACGCATGCTCGAGGTAGGACGGGGAGCCGGCGGATGATGCCGAGTCGGCTCAGCCGGGCACGCCAGGTGCAGGCCGTCCAGACGCACGACGTGCTCGTCATCGGGAGCGGCGTGGGGGGATTGACGGTCGCCATCGAAACCCCAGATCTCCAGGTTGGGTTGCTGACAAAAACCTGCCTGGGTCTGGGTGGGTCGAGCCCGATGGCGCAAGGTGGCGTGGCGGCCGCCATCGGGGCGGGCGACTCGCCGGCGGCTCATGCCGCCGACACGCTGGCCGCCGCCGACGGCCTGGCCAATCCGGACAGCGTTCGGATTCTCACCGAAGAGGGGCCGGCCCGCATCGGGGCGCTGGTCGCATTGGGCGCCCGGTTTGACCGACGCGCCGACGGGCAACTGGCGCTGGGTCGCGAAGCGGCGCATCGGCATGCACGGATTCTTCATGCGCACGGCGACGCCACCGGCGCTGAGGTGGTGCGTGCGCTGCGTGGGGCGGTCCAGGCCTCGCCGACGGTCGAAGTTTTTGAGCGCGCGTTCGCATGTGACCTGGTGACCGAGCAGGGCCGTGTGGTGGGCGCGCTCGCGCGTCATGCCGATGGCTCGGACGCGCCGGACGCGTCCGGTGGGCAACTCGTGTTGCACCTGGCCCGCGCCGTGGTGCTGGCGACCGGCGGCATCGGTCACGTCTACGAGCACACGACCAATCCGGCGGAGAACACCGGTGACGGTCTCGCGATGGCCGTGCGCGCTGGGGCGCGTCGGACGGACCTCGAATTCGTGCAGTTTCACCCGACCGCCCTCGATGTCGGCGTCGACCCGATGCCGCTCTTGACGGAGGCCCTGCGTGGCGCCGGCGCCACCCTGGTGGATGAACGCGGGCGCCGCTTCATGACCGACTTCCACCCGGACGGTGAGCTGGCGCCGCGCGACGTCGTGGCCCGGGCGTTGTGGGAGATGCGCCAGCAGGGGCGCCGCACCTTGCTCGATGCCCGCGCGGTGATTGGGACCGGCGACGCCGTCGCGTTTCCAACCGCGCTGCGCCATGGTCTCGAACATGGATTCGATCTCCGACACGAGCCGGTCCCGGTCTCGCCGGCCGCGCACTACCACATGGGCGGCGTGGCGGTGAATACGGACGGCCGGACGAGTTTGCCCGGCCTGTGGGCCTGTGGCGAGGTCGCCTGCGCGGGCGTGCACGGAGCCAACCGGCTGGCGAGTAATTCGCTCCTGGAAGGACTGGTCTTTGGGGCGAGGGTCGGGCGTGACCTGACGCGCGCGGTGCGCGCCGTGCCACCGGTCAAGGCGTTGGTGGAGCCCGTGGAGGTGTCGCCCGGTGAGACGCTCGACCAGGCGATGCGTCAGGAGGTCCGCACCGCGATCCGGACGCTGATGTGGAGGGACGTCGGGCTGGCCCGCTCGAGGGCAAGTCTGCAGCGAGCCATCAAGGAACTCACACGGCTTGCCATGGGACTTGGCGCGGGAGCCTCCGAGTCTCACAATTTGCTCACCGTCGCCGGTGCGGTTACCCACGCGGCGGTCGCCCGGCGCGGAAGTTGTGGCGCGCATTTTCGGACGGACGACCTCGGGGCCCCTGGTGTTCGCCACCAGGTGTCGGGTCGACCCCGCGAGCACCGGCCTTCATGACCACTACGGACCCGGACACTCGGCTCCCGATCGCCCCGCTGGACACGATTCAGTACGAAGCGCTGGTCCGTGAGGAACTGGCCGTCGACCTGGGGTCGGCCGGCGACATTACCACCAACGCGATCGTCGGGGCCGACGTCACCGCCCGTGCTCGGGTCGTGGCCCGCCAGGATGGACGGATCTGCGGGCTCGGACCGGCGCTGTGCGCCTTCTTCCTCCTGGGTCCCGTGCGACACAAGCCGGTCGTGAGCGATGGCGCAGATGTGACGGCAGGCGCCACCATTGTCGAACTCCAGGGAGCGGCCCGTGTCCTGCTGTCGGCCGAACGGACCGCGCTCAACCTGTTGGGCCACCTGTCCGGCATCGCCACCCTGACTCGAGCCGTCGTCGAGACGGTGGCCGAGGTGAGCCAGGCTCGCGTTGTGTGCACCAGAAAGACGACCCCCGGCCTCCGCGTGATCGAGAAATACGCGGTGCGGGTTGGCGGCGCCTCGAATCATCGGTTCGGTCTGCATGACGCCGTGCTCGTCAAAGACAACCACCGTGTGATCGCCGGTGGCGTCCGACCCGCCGTCGAGGCGGCGCGCGCGAGGCTCGGCCATCTGGTCACACTGGAAATCGAAGTGGACACGATCGAGCAACTCGACGAGGCGCTCGGCGCGGGCGCCGATGTCGTGTTGCTCGACAACATGCCGGTCGCCGATCTCGCCCGAGCCGTGGCCATGACGCGTGGCCGTGCGGTTACCGAGGCGTCGGGCGGCATCACTCCGGAGACGATTCGTGAGGTTGCCGCCACCGGCGTCGACGTCATCTCCATCGGCTGGATTACCCACAGCGCGCCCGCGCTTGATATTGGGCTGGATTTCTCGGTGCCCGACTAGTCCCCTGGCGGGCGACGGCAAGCGTATAATCAACCTCAAATACGGACGCGCATCTCTGGACGGGAGGACGACCATGATCCGCCAACATGTGACAGCGTTGTCGAGCGTTATCGCACTGCTCGCGATGGTCCCCGCGCAGGCCACCGCGCAGGGCGCCACCCCCAAGACGCCGTGGGGGCACCCCGACCTGCAGGGCACCTACACGAACAAGACCACGACACCCCTGCAGCGACCAGAGGATCTGGCGGACCGGGAGTTCTTGACCGCCGAAGAGGTGGCCACTCGCGAACAGGCGGCCCTCGCACGGAACGCGGATCTCCTTCAGGCCGCGGCACAGAAAACCGCAGCCGGCGGGAACGTGGGGGCATACAACAACTTTTGGTTGGACGGAGGGACGAGACCTACCGGACGCACGTCTCTCATTTTCGAACCCACCAACGGCAGGCTGCCAGCGCTGACCCCCGAGGCGGAGCGGGTTCGCGCCGCGGCGCGCGAAGACCGTCACGAGGCTGACACCTGGGGCGACCTCGAGTTGAACGACCGGTGCCTGATCTGGCAGGCCGGCCCACCGATGTTGCCCAGCGCCTACAACAACAACTTCATGATCATGCAGACGCCTGACTATGTGGCGATTCAGGTCGAGATGATCCACGACACCCGCATCATTCCACTCGATGGGCGCGGTCACATTCCGTCCGACGTCCGCCAATGGAACGGCGACATGCGGGGGCACTGGGACGGCGAGACGCTGGTCATCGAGACCACCAATCTCCCCAGGACCGAAGCGAACGCGGCGGCGGTCGGTGGCGACCCGATCTTGTTACGTGCGGCCAACGGACGGTCCGACGACACGGTGACGGTGACCGAGCGGATCACCCGAGTGGACGCTGACACACTCAACTACGAGTTCATCATCGAAGATCCGACCACCTGGACCCAGAGCATCAAGGGCGAGTTCCCGATGCTCCGCTTGCCGGCCGAGGAGCTGCTCTACGAGTACGCCTGTCACGAGGGCAACTACAGCATGGAGGGGATTCTGGGCGGCGAGCGCACGCTTGAGCTGCAAGGCAAGAGGTAGCGCTTCCTCAGCGGTCCATGGTGGCGCGCCGGTGGCTCGGTCGGGTACCAGGGTTGGTCTGTCTGGGCTTTGTTGGCCTGGGCGGAGCGGCGGTGCTCGCCGCCGGACAGCCGACATCGCCCCCCACACCGCTTGACAGCTACGTCGGGCGCTACGAGTTGACTCCCAGCTTCCACCTCACGGTAACGCGCGAGGGGCGTGCACTGTACCTCCAGGCCACCGGGCAACCCCGCGCGCAGCTCACTCCACGGAGCGTGCACGAATTCGTCCTCGTGGGAAGCAGCCTGCGGGTGATGTTCAACGTGCGCTCCGATACCGGCGAAGTGCTCGATCTGGTGTTCGAACAGGGAGGACTCGGCCGACGGGCGGTCAAGCAGGATACGGACGTCGTCACCGCGGGCCGGTCGCGCATCGTGGTGTCGCCTGACGTGTTGACGGAGTACGTCGGTACCTACGAAGAGCAACCCGGCTTCGGAATCACGATCACACTCGGCGATGGCGGCTTGTTGGCACAGATGACGGAGATGCCGCAGGTGGCGATCTTTCCCGAGTCGCCGACGGAGTTCTTCTACGAGGACACCACCGCACGAATCACGTTTCGGGTGGACGTGGCCGGAGCCTCGACCGCGCTGGTGCTGCATCAGGGCGGTAGCGACCTGGAGATGCCCCGCCTCGCAAAATAGAAATCACACACCATGCAATTGATATTCGAGCAGATCCGGGTCGGCGGCGACCGAAATTTCGCCTATCTCCTGGGTGACCGTGACGCGGGGCAGGCCGTGCTGATCGATCCGTCGTATTCACCGCAGGTGGTCGTGGAGCGGGCGACGGCGCAAGGGCTCACGGTGACCCACATCGTCAACACGCATGGCCACGCGGACCACACGGAAGGCAACGCGAGGGCGGTCGA